>JAEWFB010000406.1 GCA_023389095.1 Actinomycetes bacterium | reverse complement strand
CCGCGCTGCGCCGCGAGACGGTCAGCAGCCCCGGCCCGCACTACCCGCTGCCGCTGTCCGGCGGACCGGGCAAGCCGCTGCGGCTCTCGGCGCGCACCGTGCGGCCGGACGTGCCCGTCTACCTCGCGGCCGTCGGCCCGAAGAACCTCGAGCTCACCGGCGAGATCGCCGACGGCTGGCTCGCCATCTTCTTCAGCCCGGAGCACGCCGGCGAGCACCTCGACGCGATCCGCACCGCGCGAGCCGGCGCGGGTCGTGGCACCGCCGAGGACCCGATGGCGGGGTTCGACGTCGTCGCCACGACGCCGGTGGTGCTCATGGACGACGTCGAGGCGGCCGCCGCGTACGTGCGCCCCTACTGCGCGCTCTACATCGGGGGCATGGGCTCGCGCGAGCAGAACTTCTACAACCAGCTGGCCTGCCGGATGGGCTTCGAGGACGCGGCCCAGCGCATCCAGGACCTCTACCTCGACGGCCGGCACCGCGAGGCCGCCGAGGCCGTGCCGCTCGAGTTCGTCGACGAGACGGCGCTGCTCGGGTCACCGCAGCGCGTGGCCCGGAGGATGCAGCGGTACGCCGACGCCGGCGTGACGACGCTCGCGGTGGCCACGAGCGGCGGGATGAGCCGCGACCAGGCGCTGGCCACGATCGAGGTGATGGCCCGGCTCGGTGGTCTCGCGGCGGCCGACGGCTGAGCCGTGACCGTCCCGCGTCCGGATGTTCACCCGGACGACGTCCTCGGAGCGTCGGGGGCCCGCTGACGCCCGCTAGGGTGCACGCTTGGTGGCGAGAGGCCGACCCCGTGCGGGCGCGCCGACCGAGACCGTCCACGACCCCGCGCAGAAGGCTGATCACGACATGGCCGACCTCAGCTACCTCGACGCCGTGATCCTCGGCGTCGTCGAGGGCCTGACCGAGTACCTCCCCGTCTCCTCCACGGCTCACCTGACGATCACCGAGAAGCTGCTCGGGCTGTCGGTCGACGACCCCGCCGTCACCGCCTACACCGCGGTCATCCAGCTCGGCGCCATCGCGGCGACGCTGCTCTACTTCTTCCGCGACATCGTCCGCTTCGTCGTGGTCTGGTTCCGAGGGCTCTTCGACGCCGAGGCCCGGCACGACCCCGACTACCGCCTCGCGTGGGCCGTCGTCATCGGCTCGATCCCGGTCGGGATCGTCGGGTTCCTCGGCCGGCACGCCATCGAGGGGACCCTGCGCAGCCTGTGGGTCATCGCGGCCGCGCTCGTGCTGTGGAGCATCGTCATGGTCGTCGCCGAGCGCGTCTACGCCCGCTACGAGGCGCGCGGCCGGGTCCGCGACGAGCACTCGGTGGGTCCGGTCGACGGCCTCGTCATCGGCCTGGTCCAGTGCTTCTCGCTCATCCCCGGCGTCTCGCGCTCCGGTGCGACGATCTCGGCCGGCATCATGCGCGGCATCAACCGCGTCACGGCCACGCGCCTGTCCTTCTTCCTCGCCATCCCGGCCCTGACCGCGGCGGGCCTGTTCCAGGCCGTGCAGGAGAAGGCGGGGCTCACCGCGCTCGGGGTCGGGCCGGTCGTCGTGGGCATCGTCGTCGCCTTCGCCGTGGCCCTGGCCTCGATCGCCTGGCTGCTGCGCTTCGTCGCGACGAACACCCTCATGGCGTTCGTCTGGTACCGCGTGGCCCTCGGGGTGCTGCTGGCGGCGCTGCTCGGCGCCGGCGTCATCAGCGCCACCTGAGCCGGAGCGGGTTACAGCCAGCCCGAGCGCTTGAACGCGCGGTAGAGCCCGATGCAGGAGGCGGCCATGACGGCGAGCGCGACGAAGTAGCCGTAGTAGACCTCGTGGCCGCCCGTTCGGAAGCTGACGTGCAGCTCGGGGATGTTGTCGAAGTTCATCCCGTAGATCCCGGCGATCATGGTCGGGACGGCCGCGATGGCCACCCACGCCGAGATCTTGCGCATGTCCTCGTTCTGCTGGATCCCCACCGACGCGAGGTGGGCGGACAGGACGTCGGTCAGGAGCCGGTCGTAGGACTCGACGTGGTCGTTGACGAGGCGCAGGTGGTCGGCGACGTCGCGGAAGAACACGAGGATCTCGGTCGGCAGGAAGCGGCCACGGCCGCGCTCCATGAAGGCTGCGAGGGTGTCGGCGAGGGGCTTGCTCGCCCGACGGAACTCGAGGACCTCGCGCTTGAGCCGGTAGATGGTGTTGGCATCGCCCTGCTGGTCCGAGCCGAGGACCTCCTCCTCGATCTGGTCGAGGTCCTTCTTGATCTCGGCGTCGACGAGCACGTAGTTGTCGACGACGGAGTCCATGACGGCGTGCAGCACCGCGAGCGGCCCGTGCTCGAGCCGCTCGGCGTCGGCCTCGAGCCGTTGCCGGACGCCGGCGAGCGGGTTGCCCTCGCCGTGGCGGACCGTGACGACGAAGCGGTCGCCGATGAAGAGCATGACCTCGCCCGTCTCGATGTCGCTCGTCGCCTCGACGTAGCGCAGGGTCTTGAGCACGACGAACGTCGAGGTCTCGTACTGCTCGATCTTGGCGCGCTGGCGGCCGTTGACGGCGTCCTCGACGGCCAGCGGGTGCAGGTGCAGCTCGTCGTTGACGAGGTCGAACTCGGCGTCGGTCGGGTCCTTCAGGCCGATCCAGAGGAACCCGTCCTGGGTCAGGCGCAGCACGTCGAGCTCGTCGCTGAGGTCGCCGCAGCCCTGCCGCCGGCCGTTGCGGTAGATGGCCTTGTCCACGATCACACCCCTATGTCATCACGTCGGGCTGCGAGGGGACTGCAGGCTCGGCCCAGTGCCGCGTCTAGGCTGGCGATCGTGCCCACCGTGATCTTCGTGCGCCACGGCCGTTCCAGCGCCAACGTCTCCGGCACGCTCGCCGGCTGGATGCCCGGCGTCTTCCTCGACGAGACCGGCGAGGCGCAGGCCGCCTCGGTCGGGGCCCGGCTGGCCGCGGCGACGCTGCCCGTCGTCGAGGTCGTGTCCTCGCCGCTGGACCGGTGCGTGCAGACGGCCGACCTGCTCTGCGCCCCGCTGCAGGACCGCGTCCGGCGCAGCGTCCACGAGGGGCTGGGGGAGTGCCGGTACGGGGCATGGACGGGGCGCCCCCTCTCCGAGCTGGCCCGTGAGGAGCTGTGGAAGGTCGTGCAGGACCGGCCGAGCCAGGCGCGCTTCCCGGACTCCGCCCAGTACCCGGGCGAGTCGATGACCCAGATGCAGGACCGGGCCCTGCGGGCCGTCCGCGAGGTCGACGCCCGCATCCTCGAGACCCACGGCACGGACGCCGTCTGGGTCGCCGTGTCGCACGGCGACGTCATCAAGGCCGTCCTCTCCCACGCTGCCGGCGCCCACCTCGACGACTTCCAGCGGATCAACGTCGACCCGGCGTCCGTCAGCGCCGTCCGGTACACGAGCCGCAAGCCGTTCGTCCTGCGCGTCAACGACATCGGTGGCGACCTCACCGGCCTGCGCCCGCCGCAGCGTCCGGCGGCCGACGAGGGAGACGCCGTCGTCGGTGGGGGCGCCGGGACACCGGACGTGGTCGGATAGGGTCGAACGCATGACGGTCCAGGACTTCGACCCCGCCGACCGGTTCGTCGCCGGCACCGTCGGACCGGCGGGACAGCGGGCCTTCTACCTCCAGGCGACCGACGGCCCCCGCGTCGTCACGGTCGGGCTCGAGAAGCAGCAGGTCGCGATCCTCGCCGACCGCATCAACGACGTCCTCGACCAGCTGGCCCCGGCGGCTGCGGTCGAGCCGGGCCAGCCGGGCGGCGCCTCCGAGGACACCGACCCGCTGCGGACGCCGTTCGACGAGGACTGGCACGTGCAGACCCTCTCCCTCGCCTGGGACGAGGACCGCCAGCGCATCGTCATCGAGTGCCACGACCACGACCCGGACGAGGCCGACGAGGACGAGCCCGTCGCCCCCCTCGGGCACAACTCGCTCCGGGTCACCCTCGGCCCGGCCGACGCCCGCGCCTTCGCCCGGCGCAGCACCGCGCTCGTGTCCGCGGGCCGGCCACCGTGCCCCTTCTGCGGCGGCCCCCTCGACCCCACGGGCCACATCTGCCCGCGGGCCAATGGCTACCGTCGCTGAGACCCACCCCGACCCGGTCGACCTGACCGGCGAGCTCGAGGTGCTCGGCCGGGTCGCCGAG
>JAEWFB010000660.1 GCA_023389095.1 Actinomycetes bacterium | reverse complement strand
TCCCCGTGGGGGTCTCGGGCGATGCGGTCGATGCCACTGGTCGTCTCCTCCGTCCGCCCGGTCGTGGGCCGGGTCGTCGTGCTCACGGGGTGGCGCGTCGGCCGGGCCCGGAGCTCCATCGGTGCTGTCTGGTGCTGTCTGGTGCTGCCCCGAAACCTAACGGACTACCCAAGGGTAGACAGCACCGTGCGCACCGACCGGACGGCGACCTAGAGTGGACAGGTGGCACATAGCAACGACCGACCGGTGGTCCACACCGTCACCTCGGCGTCGACGTCGACGACCGACGACCAGGACGCACGGATGAAGCGGTACCTCATCATGATGGGGATCCGCGTCGTGTGCTTCGGGCTCGTCTTCGTCACGTCCGGCTGGGTGCGCTGGGCCGCCATCGCCGGCGCGGTGGTCATCCCGTACTTCGCCGTCGTCATCGCCAACGCGGTACGGCCCCGCGAGATGGGCTCCATCCAGGCCGTGACGCCCCGCCCCGACGACACCCCCCGCCTCGAGCGGTGACCCACCGGTGAGCATCCTGCCCTCCCTCGGCCCGGCCGACCCGCTCGACCTCCCCGAGGCGGCCGACCACGTCTGCAGCGCCAAGGGCTGCCGGGCCACGGCGCGGCACGCCGTGGTCTGGAACAACCCGAAGCTGCACACGGCCGACCGTCGCAAGATCTGGCTGGCGTGCGACGAGCACCGCACCTCGCTCGCCGACTTCGTCGCGCTGCGCGGCTTCCTCATCGAGGTCGTCCCCGTCGAGGCGCTCACCGACGCCGACGGCTGAGCCGGCCGGCGACGGCCGCGGGCACCGCGACCCGTCCCTGCTAGGTTCGTCGCGCGCGACCACGCCCGTGGGACGCGGGTGGGAGTAAGCACAGTGGTCACACTCGACCGTGAGGCACGGCGGTCGCTGCCGCGGCCCGGCCGGCCCGGCCGGCCCGGCCGGCCTGGCCCGCTCGGTACCGACGCGGCTGCGGAATCGAGGCGCACGGCACTGCTGGAAGGGGCCCTCGCGATCGCGTGCGCGGTCGGTCTGGCCTGGTGGTGCTCGACGATCGCCAACGACCCGATCCATCGCGCCGGTCAGGTCTCGGCACTGGCCGCCCTCCAGCTGCGGGTGGCGCTGCCGACGCTCGTGCTCGCCGTGCTGGTCGGCGTCGCGGCACGGCGCGCGAGCACCGTGCGCCGCACGGCGGTGCACCTCGCCAGCGCCGCCGTCGCGGGACTCACGACCGGATTTCTGGCCGGTGGCCAGCTGTTCGTCCTCCGCGACACGCCCTGGCCCCTGAACGCCGACCACGGGGACAACGGCGCCCTCATCCTCATGGCCCGGGAGGTGCTGGCCACCGGCTCGACCCACAGCTTCTACCCGCCGGGAATCCCGTACACGATGGCGATGCTCACCGAGCACCTCGGACTGGGGAACCCGGGTCTGGCGCTCAAGCCGATCAACATCTGGCTGCTCGCCCTGACGGGGCCGGTCGTCTACCTCGCGTGGCGTCTCACCCAGGGGCCGCTCGTGGCCCTGGCCCTGATGATCGCCACGGTGCTGCCTCAGGTCACGCCCTACAAGTCGTACAGCCCTTTGGCGCTCACCCTGCTGCTGCCGTTGGTGATCACCGTCCTGCAGCTGGTGCGGACCAGCGGACGCCGCTCGACCCGCTCCAACGTGGTTCATGGGCTGCTCGCCGGCCTCGTCCTGGGAGTCCTGTTCCTGCTCTACTCGGGCTGGCACGTGTGGATGGCGCCGGGAGCCGCCGTCGCCACAGCGGTCGCCGTCCCGTGGCGGGCAGGTCGCGCTGCCGTGCTGCGGGCCGCAGCCCTCCTCGCGGCGCTGGCCGTGGCGTTCGTCGCCGTGACATTCCGCTACCTCCTGGTGCTGCTGGACGCTCGGGGCGTCAAGGACACGTACTGCTCCGCGATCACCTTGAGCGACCCGGCCTACTTCGGGCCCAACCCCTACGCCAAGCTCTTCTGGGACCAGCCCGGGCAGTGGCCGCCGTTCGGCTGGTTCGCCGGCCTCGACGTCTTCGTGCTCGCACTCCTGGCCGGTGTGGCCGTCTCGATCGCGCTCGGCCTCGGCAGGCCGGTCGTCTTCGGCGCGCTCTCCGTCTTCGGCGCGGCGTGGCTGGCGCGGTTCTGGATCGCCCACGACCTCGAGGCGGACCGCGCCACCCAGCTGTTCCCCCGGACCACCAACGTCATCCAGGTGTGCCTCTGCGCGTTGTTCGTCGTGGCGGTGCACCTGGCCCTCACCCGCGGTCGTGAGTGGGCGACCGGCGTGCGGACTGCGCTCCCGGCGGCGGCCCCGCGCCCCCTCGGACCGGGGTACGCCGCTGTCGCGGCGCTCGTGTTCGCCGCGCTGACCGTCGGCCTCGCCGGTTCGGCGGTCACCAACCAGTACCTGGCCGAGAAGCCGCAGTTCGGCACCGGAGGCACCTTGGCCTGGTACGCGCACAACACCCGGACCCCGTCCGGCGGGTGCCCGACGTTCGCCGACGGCGGTCGGTGCACCACCCCGACCCCGCAGGGCCCCCTGCCGCAGAGCGCCGACTACGCCACGGACCAGACCTCGGCGACCTTCCTGGAGGACTGCGAGTACCCGTGGCGCAAGGCGTCGACGACGACACCGACGACACCCAGCACACCATCGCCGGCGCCGGCCACGGCACCCTGACCCCGCGGAGCGCGTGGGGGTACCGGCGACGCGTCAGCCGCCGATGGCCGACATCGGTCGGTCGGGCTGGACGAAGTCGGGCTCGCCGATACCGTGCCCCCGACGTTTGCGCCACATCTCGCCACGCATGAGCCCGAGCAGCTCGTCGTCGGACGCGCCGTCGCGCATCGGGCCGCGCAGGTCGGTCTCGGTGGTCGAGAAGAGGCAGTTGCGCACCTGGCCGTCGGCGGTGAGGCGGGTGCGGTCGCACGCGGCGCAGAACGGGGCCGTGACGCTGGCGATGATCCCGACGGTCTCGGGGCCGCCGTCGACGAGGAACCGCTCAGCCGGGGCGCTGCCGCGGTCGGCGGCCGGCAACGGGGTCAGCTGCCAGCGCTCCGCGAGGCGAGCACGGATCTCGTCGGCGGTGACCATGTCGCGGCGGTCCCACGCGTGCTGGGCGTCGAGGGGCATCTGCTCGATGAAGCGCAGCTCATAGCCGCGCTCGAGGCACCAGGCGAGGACGTCGGCGACGGAGTCGTCGTTGACCCCGCGCATCGCGACGGCGTTGACCTTGACCGGGGTGAGCCCGGCGTCCGCCGCCGCCTTGAGGCCCGCTTCGACGTCGGCGAGCCGGTCGCGGCGCGTCAGGTGGGTGAACGTCTCGGAGTCGATGGTGTCGAGGCTGACGTTGACGCGGTCGAGTCCGGCCTGCTTGAGCCCCATGGCGACCCGCTCGAGGCCGACGCCGTTGGTCGTCATGGCGATGCGCGGCCGCGGGTCGAGCGCGGCGATCCCCGCCACGAGGCCGACGAGCGAGCGACGCAGCAGCGGCTCGCCGCCGGTGAGGCGCACCTGGGTGACGCCGTCGCGGACGAAGAGCCCGATGAGGCGCAGCATCTCCTCGTCGGTGAGCATCTCGGCCCGCGGCATCCACGGCAGGCCCTCGGCCGGCATGCAGTAGGTGCACCGCAGGTTGCAGCGGTCGGTGACCGACACGCGCAGGTCGCGCGCCACCCGGCCGAACTGGTCGGCCAGGCCTGCCGGTCGAACGCTCGGGTCGGGGAGGTCGGTCATGGCACCCACTCTAGGCGGCAGGCATAGAGTCCAGACAGGGCGCTGTCGACGAGGAGGATCCGATGGCTGAGCAGGTACCCGACGACGAGAGCCTGTGGGCCGCTGAGAAGCGCGACTTCGTCGCCGACCACCGGGACGAGCTGGCTGCCGAGCGGGACGCGGCCGCCGACGCGCGCGAGCTGACGGCGGATGCCCGTGAGTCCGCTCTCGATGAGCGGGAACGCCTCCTCGACCTGCGCGCGTCCGGGCTCGCGGTCGCGCCCGACGCCACCGAGCGCGCCGAACGGGCCGGGGCCAGCGCGGCCCGGGAGCTGGCGCGGCACGGCCGCGAGCAGGCCCACGAGGATCGTGACCTCGCCGCGGGTGCCCGTGACGCAGCAGCTGACCTCCGCCTGGAGGCGAGGCCGACCAAGCGGCTGGCGGCGACCTTCGCCGCCATCGCCGAGAACCTCTACGGCGCGGACTCCTACGAGGCCGTGCTCCGCCGCATCGTCCAGGCCGCGGTCGAAACAGTCGCCGGGTGCGAGACGGCCAGCGTCACCCTCTTCGAGCGGGGCGCTTACCGGACCGCCGCGTCGACCGCCGAGAGCGCCTCGGCCGTCGACCGCGCCCAGTACGTGGCCGGCGAGGGCCCCTGCCTGGACGCCGTCGAGGCACCCGTCGTGTACGTCCGGGCCTTTCCCGACCTCCGCTGGCCGACCCTCGGCTCCCGCCCGGTCGAGCTGGGTGTCTGCGCCGCAGCCTCCTACCGTCTCGCCTCAGCCGGTTCCCCACGCGTCGCGGACCCCGCGCGGACGGCCACGACCGGGTCGCTGAACATCTACGGCAGCACCCCCGACGCGTTCAGCGCCGAGGCCCAGCAGATCGGGCTCATCCTGGCGGCTCACGCCTCCTTGGCGGCGGCCGTCGTGCGCGAACGCAGCCACCTGCACGACCAGACGCAGCAGCTGGGCGAGGCGCTGATCTCACGGGACGTCATCGGCCAGGCCAAGGGCATCCTCATGGAACGCCTCAAGCTCACGCCCGAGCAGGCCTTCGACGCCCTCCGACACTCGTCCAAGCGGCTCAACGAGAAGCTCCGCACCGTGGCCAGCACGCTCGCCGAGACGGGCGAGTTCGACGCGAGCAGGATCCCCCGCACCTGACGGCGGGCGACCGGTCTTCGTGGCCCTCAGGGGGCCCGGGTACCGTCGAGGCGTGCTCAGAGTGTGGCTGACCCGGCGCTGGATGGTCGGGACCCTCATCGCGGTGCTCTTCGGCGTCGCGTGCTTCTACCTCGGCGTGTGGCAGTGGCACCGCCACGAGGACAAGCAGACCAAGGCCGACGCGATCGCCCAGCACTACGACGCCACGCCGGTCCCGCTGGAGCAGGCCCTCGCGACCGGCCCCCTCTCCCCCGAACGCCAGTGGACCCGCGTCACCCTGACCGGCACCTACACCGGGGGCACCGACCTGCTCGTGCGCAACCGCACGCTCGACCAGACGGTCGGGTTCGAGGTGCTGACGCCCTTCAGGACGAGCGGAGGCACCTTCCTGCTCGACCGCGGCTGGGTGGCGAACGCCGAGAACGCGGAGACGACGCCCCCGGCCGACCCGGCGCCGAGCGGCGCGGTCACCGTCACGGGCTGGCTGCGCACCGACGAGCCGAGCCTGGGTCGCGACCTGCCGCGCCCCCAGCTGGCCAGCATCGACCTGCCCGACGCCCGGGCCCAGGTGCCCGGGCTCTCGCCGCTCGACCTGTACGTCGTCGTCGGCACCCAGCAGCCGGCGCCGGTCCCGGGCTCGCACCCCGTCCTCCCGTTGCCGCGCCCGGACCAGGACCTCGGCCCGCACCAGGCCTACGCCTACCAGTGGTGGCTCTTCATGCCCGGCGGCGTCGTCTTCGTCTGGTGGGCGATGCGCCGCGAGCTGCTGATCGGGCAGGAGCAGACGGCCGACGGCGATGCGGTCGGGTCGCGGCCCGTGGCGCCACCGCGTCCCGCTCGGCAGGCCAAGCCCAAGAAGGTCCGGATCTGGGACGAGGAGGACGCGTAGGCG
>JAEWFB010000645.1 GCA_023389095.1 Actinomycetes bacterium | reverse complement strand
ACCCCGCGGGGCCGGCGGCACGGTGGCGAGGACGAGACGCGTCGCGCTCAGCGCGCGTAGTCGTCCTCGATGCGCTCGATGTCCTGCTCGTCGAAGTGACCGAAGCCGACCTCGAGCAGGCGTCCCGGCCGGTCGCCGGAGTTGCCCATGCGGTGCAGGGCGCCGCGCGGGACCCAGACGGTCTCGCCGGGGCCGGCCGTCCACTCCCGGTCATCGACGGTGACGTCGATCGGGACGTCGAGGACCTGCCACATCTCGCCGCGGTGGTCATGGCGCTGGAGCGAGAGCCGGTGCCCGGGCTGCACGGTGATGATCTTGACCGTCACCTGCTCGTTGGACACGAACTGCTGGAACCGGCCCCACGGGCGGTCCGCGACGAAGATGTCGGTCGTGGGGTCGCGGTCGCCGAGGTCGTAGTCGTCGGGAGTGTGTACCGGCTCGGACACGTGCTCGTGCTCGTCGAGCACGACATCCCCGCCCGGGGTCGGACGTTGCTGAGTCATCGGTGTCCCCCATCGGTTGGTGTGAGTGCCAGTGTGCCCTACGTCGGCGGCCGCCCGGACCGGGACCGACACATCACCGGCACCTCACCAGCACGTCACCAGGGGCGCTCGGACCGCCCGCCGAGCCCGCGAACCTGACGCAGCGCCGGCCGGACGTCGGCGAGGTAGACGGCCGCACCGACGAAAGCGAGCAGGCCGAACAGGCTGAGGGGGTTGAGGACGGTCACGAACCCGAGTGCCAGGGCGACACCGAGCAGGACGAGCCAGAAGGTGCGCGTGCGCTTGCTCGCTGCGACGTAGGCGCCCTCGGGGTGCCGGAGCGCGTCGACGAAGGCCCAGATCTCGCAGCCGAGCGCGACGACCCCGAGGACGAGCTGCACCAGGCTCTGGAACCCGTAGTAGAGCTGCATGAGGGAAGCGTAACCCCGCACCATGGGTGTGTGGACGCGTCCAGCATCCTCCCAGCGCACCTCCAGCACGCGGGCTCGACGCGTCGGGGCCGGGCGGGGGCTCAGGATGCCTCCCGGGCGTCGGGCGTCAGGCGTCGACGACGAGGGTCACCGGGCCGTCGTTGACGAGCGAGACCTGCATCATCGCCCCGAACCGGCCCTCGGCCACCTCGACGCCGCGGGCGCGCAACGCGGCGACGACGTCGTCGACGAGCGGCTCGGCCACCGGACCGGGCGCCGCCGCGCCCCACGACGGACGCCGGCCCTTGCGGGTGTCGGCGTAGAGCGTGAACTGGCTGACGACGAGCACCGGGGCCCCCGTGTCGAGGACGCTCTGCTCGTCGCGCAGGATGCGCAGCTCGGCGATCTTGCGGGCCAGGCGCTCGACCTGCTCGGGCCCGTCGCCGTGGGTCACCCCGACGAGGGCGAGCAGCCCCGGCCGCTCGATGGCCCCGACGACCTCGCCGTCCACCTCGACGCAGGCGCTGGTGACGCGCTGGAGCACGGCCCGCACGTGGGTGCCGTCCGCGCTCAGATACCGACGGCGACGACCGAGCCGACCGGCTGGCCGTGGCCGAGCACCGGCTGCTGCTCGAGGGCGGCGAGCGTGTCCTCGGCGTCGACGCCGATGCGCCGCAGCACCGCCGCGAGCACGACCGGCCGGGCCCGCGAGGACCCGTCGGCGACCTTGACGGCGACGCCGCGCCCGTCGGGCAGGCCGACGGCGTAGACCGCCTCGGCGCCGTCCTTGGCCACGACGCCGTCGACGCCGCGGATCAGCGTCGTGACGTCGCGGTGGGTGCCGCCGAGGTACTCGGGGTAGGCGCGGATCGCCTCAGTGATCCGGGCCTCGGGACCGGCGGTGGCCGCGGCGAGGCGGCCGAAGGCATGGGCGAGCGCCGACAGCGGGATGGCGTGGATCGGGGCGCCGCAGCCGTCGACGGCCACCGCGCTCGGCTCGGCGCCGGACAGCTCACGCACGGTGTCGGCGACGGCGACCTGGAGCGGGTGGGCCGGGTCGCGGTAGGTCGCGAGGTCCCAGCCGTTGGTCACGCACGTCGCCAGCATGGAGGCGTGCTTGCCGGAGCAGTTCTGCACGATCGACTGCTTGGGCAGCCCGTTCGCGATCCACGCGATGCGAGCCGCCTCGTCGTAGGGGTAGTCGGGGGTGTTCTGCAGGTCGGTCTCGGTGAGGCCGGCACCGGCGAGGATCTCGCGGGCGGCCGTCACGTGGAAGTCCTCGCCGGAGTGGCTCGAGCAGGCGAGCGCGAGGTGCAGGTCGTCGGTCTGCAGGCCCGAGCGGAGCATGGCGAGCGCCTGGAGGGGCTTGCTCGAGCTGCGCGGGAACACCGGGCCGGACGCGTCGCCCACCTCGAGCTCGACCGAGCCGTCGGGGGCCGTGACGACGACGGTGCCGTGGTGGACCGACTCGACGAAGCCGGCGCGCACGACGTGTGCCACGACGGGGGCATCGGCCAGGGCCGGCGACACGGGTCCTGCGTCGGGTCCTGCTGCGGCGCGGTCTGTGGGGGCGGGCGGGGTCTGCGTGTGGTCGGACACGCCCCGAAGTATGCCGGAGTGGCCTGCGGACGCCGCGAGGGCCGCCACCGGATCGGTGACGGCCCTCGCGCGCGGGTCGGGTCGGGTCAGGACTGGCCGGCCGAGCCCGTCGACGAGCCCGTCGAGGCCGTGGAGGTCGTCGAGGTCGTCGAGGTCGTCGAGGTCGTCGTCGCGGACTTCTTCGCGGCGGAGTTCTTCGTCGCGGTCTTCTTGGCGGCCGACTTCTTGGGGGCGGCCTTCTTCGCCGGGGCGGACGAGCGGGCGGCGACCTTGCGGGTCTTCGTCGACTCGGCGGCGTCGGCCTTGCGGGTGGCCGCCGACTTCTTCGC
>JAEWFB010000554.1 GCA_023389095.1 Actinomycetes bacterium | reverse complement strand
GTCCGCGCAGTGTCGTACGGTCAGACACGGGTACCAAGGTCGGGCAGGCAGAGGGGGCGGGATGCCGTCAGAGGTGGACGATGAGTACGAGTTCGGCGTTCTGCCCGGAATCACCTTCGTGAAGTGGTCGAGCCTTCGGATTCCCGCTGGCGGGCTGGCGATCGGTCTCAACTCCGACGGTGAGTCCATGACGAGCGTCGTGATGGAGACCCACATCCCGATGTGGATTCATTGGCTGGATATCTGTCATCAGCACGTCAAGACAACAGCTGGTGCCAGGAAAGCCTCGCTGGAGGCGCGCCGCAGGGGAGAGACGGAGGCGCCCCACGACTCCATGCACGCCGAGTTCCAAGCAGCTGTTCAGGCCATCAGTGCGGCTGCGTTCGCTATGGAGGCGTTCAGCAATACTCTGGATGACCTCGGCGTGGTCAACGCTGAGACGCGGGAGCGTTGGGCCAAGAAGCGCCCCTGGGCGGCGGACAAGGTGGTCGACACGGTGCTGGCCGCGTGCGGCAACTCACCCAGCGCGATCGATCGTGAGTCGATCGTGAAGATCTTCCACGCACGAAACGGAGCCGTTCATCCGAAGGTCGAGTTCCGCGAGGCAGTCCTTCACCCGGCGCTGAAACTCGGCGTCGATCAGGCGCTGATCACTTACGGTGCGGAGCATGCCGCGGCGGCAATGAGCCACGCCGCCACGCTGATCGCTCGTACCTTGATTGACGCTCAGCCGCACTCGGAGGCGGTGGAGCAGTGGATCGAGTCGACGAAGGACATGTTCGCCGAGTTCGCTCGCGAACGAGAGTTCAGGGTCCAGGACGGGGACAGGAGGCTGCAGGAGCTGCTCGACCGGAGACAGCGGCAAGGCGATGGCGGCTGACGGCACCGTGGAGGTTCAGCACTTCCACCCTTCCCTCGAACGCCTTGCGAGTCATCGGGTCTCAGGCGGTCGGTGGGTCCTCCATATCGACGATCTCGCCCTCGCGAGCACTGATGGGTGGCGCTGGAACGGGCGAGAAGTCGCGGCGCGCTTGGAACAGAGCGAACTTCGCTTGGAACTCGTACAGGTAGTCGAGGAGGGCCTCAACGAGTTCGACTGCATCTTGGGCGTCCTGTCGCGACACAGTGCCGTCGTCGGTGATGTCGTGCGCGCCGGAATTTCCCACCAGCCTGAGTGCATCAGCCCACTCATAGAGCCTGCCGTCAATGACACCCTCGTCGCGCATCTCCTGTAGCCGCTTGGCAAGCGTGCCCTTTGTCTTTCGGTGGTCGAGAGTGATGCCTTCCAGGATGCGCCGGGCCATGAGCAGCGTGGCTCGGTAGCACTTGGCTCGGAGGCACGCTCGCGCCTCGATGTGGTCGAGCCGGATCGCGTTGGGGACCCGGGTGCTCATCTGCCGGTCCTGGGGTGGGAAAGTGCGCCACCGTTCGTCCCAACCGTCGCCGTAATCCTCCTGAACGAACACCATAGGTGTTCGGCAGGTGCCGCAGTTGCCGGAAGTCCACTGTCTTGGGGGGCCGTCGCTTGGGTCGTTGAACTCCTGCCAGACGTCATGGACGGCTAGAGCCACCGGCTTGTCGCAGGCTGGACAGATGACTGGCAGTGGCGCCACTGGATCGCCTGTCCACGGGTCGGATGCTGGCATAACGTTCCTCTCCGAAGATTGGGCGTTTAGGCGTCTCGTTTGACTGCGAGGCCGCGCTGAAACCACTGCACAAGGGTCATCGCGAGGAACAGGGCGGCCTCGGCCTCGGCCTGGGTGGCGGGCTCCGGTGCTGTTCCGCCCTGCCCGACGTGCCGTTCGTGGCCTGAACATTCTCGTGGCCCGCGGCACGGAGGCCGGGCAACCCGCTTCTTCCCAACACACCCTCATCGCTTGCGGCAGGATTCCCGCATGACCCTGGATGAACATCTGTTGGGATGCGTCGCTGACGGCCCATGCCCGTCGCCAACTGCGCACCGGCGTCTGGGGGAGGCGCACCTGTTTTGGCATAGGTGCCTTGATGGATATCAAGATCCGGTGCAGTTTCGTGCCGACCTCAACGCCTGCATTCAGGCGTTGCGCAATGTGACCTTCGCACTCCAAAAGGAGATGGCACACACGGATGGATTCGCCGAGTGGTATGCGGATTGGCGCACCGCCATGGGGCGCTCGAAGATCATGAAGTGGTCGCTTCGAGCGCGCAACATCGTCGTCAAAGAGGGCGACTTGGCCACAGAGAGCTCTGTGAGGGCCTTGGTCACGATGGATTACTTCGATGTCGCTAGCGCCGTTGCCCGAGATTTGGCAGATCCGTCCGTTCCAACCGAGCTCCATCCAAGCGTTCTGGCCTCAGTCGACGAAATACGCGAAATGGCGCTTGAGCGCCATATCCCAGAGGAGCACCGCCAGTTCGCTTTCCTCAACATCGAGCGTCAGTGGATCGATAGTGAGTTGCCCGATGTTGAGATTCTCAACGCGCTTGCCTATGTGTTCTCATTCCTCAGTTGCGTCGTGCTCGATGCGGACGTTCAATTCTCGCGGACCCCACCTGCTGAGGACCTAGACCCTGCAACTGCAGGGCTGGAAGGGGATCCATATCCTCGAGCTCTTCGGCCCGGATGCATGGTGACCACTCGTGCGAGCCGTTCGACGCGAGTAGGCCTATACGATGGGAAGGAAGACATCGGTGGTAAGTCTTGGCCAGCCGAATTCGATCCGGAAGTGGTCGACAAGGCGGTAGAAATGTATGGGCCGCACGGTGCCAGTTTCGCCCCTGTGGCCGGACGAGACGCCCTGGACTTCGTGGAGCCCTACGCGCGCAACGCCCTTGCGATCCTGAAAAGCGGCCAACAACACGGTTGGTTCATGTTCTTCTTCCGGGAATCGCGCGTCGTGCACACCGAAATCTTGATGGCCCGCGATAAGGCAGATAAGTACGTCTTGGCGCAGCAGGTGGCTGAGATTGCTGCGAGGGTCGGGGCCGACGGGGTGGTGGAAATGGGGGAGATGTGGATACACCGTGCGTTGAAGGATTCCGACGGTCTCTTGGTTGGCTACGACCATTCGGTGAAGCCTGAGGAAGCGCTGGGGGTATACGGTGAGACTGTCGATGGCAGAGGTAAAGGGATCATCATCCGATTCGATCGGACGTTCTACGGTGCGGTAACAATCCACGGGATGGAACCTTGGGAGGGCATGAGCAACTTCTTGGCTCCCCTGCGCGCGGTTTGGAGGGGTCAGATCGGTGCGTCGGGTGCCGACGAGCGCTCTTGACTTGAAATGGCAACACAGTTCGGGCGGGCGTTCGTTGGCCCTAGGGTGCCGTCATGGCGAAGCTGAGGGATGAGTCTGGACACCTGTACTGCCTCATGGAGTGTCCCCACTGTGAGAACCATGACTGGCATGCTCAGGTCGAGGACCGAGAGCTCGTGGGTGACCGTGAGGTGTTCCAGTGCGCCCTGTGCTTTGCGATATTCACGTACTTTCCCTGACGCCCCAGAAGGCTATGGACGCCTCGACCGAACGCTCCGCAAGTTCGGACGTTGAACACGAGGGGCTCGCCCCTCATGCGACGGCGGCCCTTCAGCTCAAGCACCCCGATTCATGCCGCCGATTTTGGTCACTCGGAGCCTTGCGTACAACCGCCGCCAGCCGCCGCGCGATTCGCATGTGCCTAATCGCGACCACCAGCTCGTGCGCCGCTATGGTCACAAGACCGACTGTCAGGGGGTAGTGATGACGGACTGGCCAGCAACCGCATCGGCGGCCTTCGCCGGGATCGGGCTCTTGGCGACGGCCTGGCAACTACGGCAGGGCGTCGTCGCAAAGGTCGAGCAACGCCGGCTGGAAACCGAAGGCGTCTGCGCCTCTTGGCACCCTGTGGGAAGGCCAAGGCGCAGTGACATAGATCCTGACGGGTGCGCGGACTGGCGCTATGACTTCTTCGTCGACAACCCCGGCCGATTTCCGATCAGCTCGATCGCAGTGCGTGTCAACTTTCCTGTCGAGGTTCGGCGAGTGCGAGGAACCCAGATTGATGCGCCCACCCATCACCTCACCTTGGTTCATCCGGTTCTTGCTGGCTCAGGTCAACGGTCTTGGAGCCGGACCCTGCGGATGCGTTTCGACGAAGCTGAGGGCAGCCTCCACGCGACGACAGCAACCGTAACCTTCACCGACGCTCAAGGAGCGTCGTGCACGACTGAGTGGCCCCGTCCCCGTCGCTAAGGTGATCAAACGGAGGCTCATCCTCAGGCGATCTCGGTGGGCCACCCCCGGGAGGGCCGTTAATCCGCCGCTTAGGAGCACCGAGGGATAGAGCGACCTAATCTGTGTATCCAGTTAGCCAGATCGGGCAACAGAAGAGGTGCAAGTGAAAGAGCACATCCGCAACGCCGGCCAATTCGTCCAGGAGGCACTGAATGAGTCTGCGCGACAGGCGAGGAAAGAGCACGAAGACGCGATGCACTTGCGCGGGTTCTCTAGCGCCGCAGGCATCGCGCTGGGCTGCATTGAGGAGAAGCTCGATGGCTTCAAGCAGCAAATGAAGGGTCCTGGTCTGACCAAGACCGAGCAGGCGGCTTATGCGCAACTAGACGAACTCAAGTCCGAGGTCGAAGCGAACCTCGACCGCTATTGGCGGGGCAGCGGCCTGGAATGGCGGCCTCCCCGGCCAATCGCTAAAGGCGTGAGACGGCGGAGCGGCGAGACGGGTTCGTAGGCCCAGACTCTGACGAGCCCGCTGTCGAAGGCTCGTCAGAGTGGCGAGCACCGGCCCGTCGCGTGCCTGCGGGGACCCATAGCGGCCTGCATCGGTGCGCTTCGGGCGCACCGCATGCAGCCCTCCTCTGCCTGTCGCTGGAGCACACGCTCTAGCCAATCCGCGACCCGTAGCGCGCGTCACTACTACGCAATGTGGGTACCCCCAGGGGCGTCCTGGGTCAGGAGAGGAGTCGACCTGCCCAACTTCATGGTTCAGAGCCGCCGCCCAGGAGATTCACTCACAGAGCGCTTGTCAGACCGCTTCGTTCGGCGCCGAATGGTGTTGCGGCGCAATCGCTTCAATTCGCGCTGTGGTCGCCAGAGATCTCACATCCATCACGTCAGGGGCTTCGACACGATCGATCTCAAGGCGATTCCGCAAGCGAGCGGCCGAGGTAAGCGCCTTTTCTTTGGCAAGGTTCGCTTCGTCCTGAGCATTGAACCAGGCGGCCTTCGTTCGCCCCGGTAGAGCCGCGAGCGCGGGCCCACCCTTCAGGATCGCCCCCATGAGGCCCAGCGCGGCGGCACCGAATGTCGCACGCTCAGCGACTATGTCGACCCACAGCGAGCCTGGCCGCAGATGGACGCGGGGGGTTCCTCCAGCGGAGGACGCATCGAGCCAATCGATCGCTCCCGCGGTCAAGTCCGTATGGGTGGTGTACGACGGTGATCCGTCGAGGTTGGGTGGTTAGGCGGTGATCGCGTCGGCGATCAGGTCGTTCGGCGCCTCCTGGAGGTTGGTGTCGGTGGTGCGCCCGCTCAGGACGGCGCGGGCGTTCTTGAGTGCTTCGAGGCCGAGGTAGCGGCGCTGTTCGGCCCACTCGTCGTGCTGCTCGGCCAGGACCGCCCCGACGAGGCGGATGATCGCTTCCCGGTTGGGGAAGATGCCGACGACGTCGGTGCGGCGGCGGATCTCTCGGTTGAGGCGCTCGTTCGGGTTGTTCGACCAGATCTGGCGCCAGATCTCTTTCGGGAAGAGCGTGAAGGCGAGGATGTCCGCGCGGGCCAGCTCGAGGTGCTCCGCGACGGTCGGGAGCTTCTCGTACAGGCCTTCCAGGACGCGGTCGAACTGGGCGTTGACGGCCTGCGCGTCGGGCTGGTCGTACACCGAGTGCAGCAGCGCCTTGACCCAGCCCCACTGCGACTTCGGGGTGACGGACATGAGATTCGCGGCGTAGTGAGTGCGGCACCGCTGCCAGCAGGCGTTCGGCAACGTGGCCCCGATCGCCTCCACGAGCCCGGCGTGCGCATCAGAGGTCACCAGGGCGACATCGGTGAGGCCGCGGGCCGTCAGGTCCCGGAAGAAGGACAGCCAGCCGGCGCTGGATTCGGTTGTGGTGGTGTGGATCCCGAGGACCTCGCGGTAGCCATCGGCGTTGACACCGGTGGCGACCATGACTGCGACCTTCACCACGCGACCGGCCTCGCGGACCTTCATCGTCAACGCGTCGGCCGCCACGAACGTATACGGACCCTCGTGCAGGGGGCGGGTGCGGAACGCGGCGACCTGCTCGTCGAGATCCTTGGCCATCACCGACACCTGCGACTTGGACAGCCCGGTGATGCCAAGCGTGCGGACGAGCTTGTCCATCCGCCGCGTGGACACCCCGAGCAGGTAGCAGGTCGCCACGACCGTGGTCAGCGCCGCCTCGGCGCGCCGGTGCCGCTGCAGCAGCCAGTCCGGGAAGAAGGACCCCTCGCGCAGCTTCGGCACGGCGACGTCGATCGTGCCGGCGCGGGTGTCCAGGTCACGGTGCCGGTAACCGTTCCTGCTGTTCGTGCGATCCGCCGAGCGGGTCCCGTACTCGGCGCCACAGACGCTGTCGGCCTGCGCGCTCAGCAGCGCGTTGATGAACGTGCCGAGCAGATCCCGCATCAGGTCGGGGCTGGCCTGCGCCAGCTGCTCGTGCAAGAACACGGCAGGGTCGATACTGGGGTTCGCGGTCATCGCGATGCTCCATTCGAGGGTGCTGTGAGAGGTTCACTCGAAAGGATCACGCGGTGGCCGCACCTACATCCAGCAGGAACTAGCCACCGGTGTCGTCGTACACCAACGCTATGGACTCAACTGTCAACCACATGGATTCGCGAGAGCGAGCTTGGTTGGCCGGGTGTATTACTCCGCGATTCCCGAACCACCCGTGGCTGCCCACGTTGGCGTTTTAGCCGTTAGGACCTGAGTCACCAACAGCGGCATGACCGTGCGTCTACGAGCTGAGTGACAGGCCGCCCAGGTTGCATACCTGAAAGACTGCCAAAGTGCCGAAGGACCGCGTGGAATATCTTCTCCTTCTCGAGGGGCTGGACGACGAAGCCCTTTGGGCTGCAAGTCGAGCAGCGCTCTCCCTCGTGCAAGACGACATCGCCAGGGCGGAAACTGACATCCCGTGGTCCATGCGCGACACCTGGCCGACTCAAGCCGTCCAGGCAGCCGAGCTGCTGCGCGAGCGCTTCGTTCCCGAGCACAAGCGTGAAGAGCCCTACCAGCAGACCGGGATGCAACTCACCGATGATCCCGAGGTCCGCCAAGCCTTCATCACGTTCGCCGCGCACGCTTACGACGCTTCATTCTGGCGACACGATCACGCCGAAGTCGCCAGCCTTGCCGACGAGGGAACCTCGTTCGCCCTCCACCTGACCGAGGACCAGCGCAGGACGATCACCGAGATGATCGGTGAAGACCGCGTCATCACACTGGCGGAATGGAACAAGACCCACCCCTCGTTCTGGCGCTCCCTCCTCGAACGGTTCAGTCCACCTTAGAGCTAGCCCTCGGCGGCATGAGCGGTAGTCCGCCAGGGTTGCCGCATCGGCAGTTCGGCAGCGCCAGCGCCTGCTCGACTATTCGCTCCCAACTTGATGCATTGGTTCATGGGGCCAGCGCGGCCGACGCCCGGAGGCAACCAAAGGCCATGCGCCCTCGTGAACAGGACCGATCACCGCGACTATGCCCCGAGCCGGGCCGGACCATGCGTCATCGCCGGTCCAGTTCCATACGACGCCGGTGTCGTCGCACAGCACCAGCCGAGAAGCCTTGACCTCGAGCAGCTGCAGGCGGTGAACCGTCCGTGCGCGGCGCGCTGTAGACAAGGCCGCCTTGTGTGGAACCGCCATCGCCCAGAGCCACCAGAATCCACCGCCGAGGCCGCCGATGCCCAGCATGAGGAGCAGCTCGCCCCACCACGAGTACACCCAGTCCGCGTGGCTGTTGGCCGCGATCACCCGCTCGGGATCAGCCGGGTCGACGACGACGTCGATGCGATCGCCCGGCGCAACGTCATCCTCGCCAGGGAACGACGTGCCGAGCACGACGGCGCGACCGCCCACATCTACCGTTACCTCGGGGCCCTCCGACCGACTGGCAAGCGGCGACCGCTCCGACTTCACGATGGTCGCAGAAAGATGCGGTTGAGTGTCGATCAGCTCCTGATCCTCAGCGGAGGACTGATGGCCCCCCAGGTAGATCACCGCTATCAGGGGGACGATCAACCAGGCGCTCGCTCTGCGCAGTGTGTAGAGCCACGCGGCGAGGTGCGCCCGACGGCGCAGGCGGGCAAGGTCGATCGGCGCTTTGTCGACTTCGGGCTGAGCCTGATGGCGACCCAGGAGCCGAGGCGCGAAGTGCTCGGCGACGGACCACCATGCCAGGCCTAGTGCCAAGCCAACGACGTAGAAGTGCTCGTAGAAGAACTCGAACCCCCACAGGCGCGGCACGAATGCGATCGTTGCCCAGGTCAAGAAGAACCCGCCGGCGGCCGCCAGCTGTAGCCGGCTGGGAAGATCAGCTAGGGAGTCTGGTTCTTCATCGTGGCCAGGGCTATCAGGCTTGCTGGTACCGCTCACAACAGCCCTTCCGCCCACAACCTCGGGAACTCTCCCTGCCTTCCTGACCCACAGCCGAATCTTGTCAGAGACGCCCCAGGAACCAAGCAGGACGCGCGCCGCCCAGTCGCTACGCGGCATGGGCGCTTACTCGATACACCACCAGATCGCGTAGCCAACTGGTCCGAGGCAGTGAATCTCCGTTACCCCAAGGGCACGGAGGTACTCCACCGCGGCGGGCGTCATTGGCGATGCCTGCAGCTTGTCCCGGTGTTCGATGAATGAAGCCCGCTTGGGCGTGTCGGTGTAGATGCGCGCCTTGAGAATGGCTTCGCGCACGAGAGCGCCGGCCGCGAAGGTGTACAGGTCGCCCTCGTAGTAGTAGTCCCAGTCGCCGTTGGCGTCCTGTTCGCCGGCGTCCCGGAAGTGCTCGACGACAACGTCCATGAGCCGATCCTGTCAGGAGCCGGACAGCTCGCGCGAGGGCGGAGCGAACGCACTCAACTCGGCAATTCCGTAAAACAACGACCCCCGGATTGAGAGGTCCCCACGGGGCATGACCCCCGCATCACTCCGCCGCCTGCCGAGCACGCAACGTGCCGAGTACCGGACGTTCACCAGTGCTTTGCGAGTTCGAGGCGGATACGCAGGGCATGCCCGTTATGACGTCAATGAGAGCGCCGCGACCTTTGAGTGGCTCGTGCGGGTTGGGCTGGCGCTAGTCGGAACCCGCAGCCGCTCACGCGCCTGGTTGCGGGAAGGGCTCCACCCGCCCGCCCAGGTGGAGCTCGCTGAGCCACGCGTTGCCCAGATCTGCAACGTGCGCATACTCCTCGTCGCTCGACTTGCCGGAGAGATGGCCCGACGTCAGGAACACCCGCCCCAGCGGAAGGGTGGCGCAAGGCCGGTAGTCCGCAGGACGCGTGGCCCTCGCGAAGATGTCCCCGCTCAGCGACTCCGCTTGCCTGGTGAACTGGTCAACCGCCTTGGCGTGCTCTCCCGTCCCGCGTGTGGCCAGCACTCGTTTCCACGCCTGTTGAATCAGGGCAGCCCTGCCCTCCAGGCCAGGGAACGTGCACACCGCGGCGGGCACGACCGCACTCGTCTCAACGGACGCAGCCGGCCGGCTTCCGCCTGACGTGGCTGGCCCCGCGGTACCGGCGACCGGGCCGCTCTGCCCCCCGCACCCCGAAACGACAGCGACGCTGAGCGCCATCACGACAACCCCGGCCCGAAGACTCTTCATGCCTTCCCCCTGTCTCGGTGACGACAGTAGCGCCGAGGCGACGCGTCAGGTGCGTCCCGATGATCGGAGGTTCGTTCCGGTAGTCCGCTCTATACGCTCGTCGACGTGCCGCCCGATGGGATTCCTGATCCGCTTCCCATCCCCGGGTTCACGCCACGCCGAGACTGGGCACTTTTGTGCCGCCAGGACCCGAAGAACTTCCGGTGGAGGTGAGGGTCAGCCAGCCGCGCTCCACGCGGCAGATGCGGAACGTGAGTCCGATCCCGCCGAGGAGGTGTCGGCAGCTCGGCGGTGTCTGCTGGGAGCGCTGGTTCTGTGGGTTCCGAGCGCCCTGCACCTTGCCGTGTCGAGAGGCCGCCGATCCGCCTGCAGATCGGTATTCTCGGCACCTAGAAAAGGAGTCGTCGTGATTCGCCCTTTCGCGCACCATCACTACAGCGCTGGTCGTCTCTACATCACGGCCAAACTCGGGGCAGTGATTGTGGCCGTGGTCGCGCTCTGTGTGCTTGGTGGGCTCGGCGGCGCCTGGGTCGCCCTCAACCTTCGCAACACCGACTCCACTCCGCAGCCGTCATCAACGCCAACGGAGACGGTGGAGCCGGAACCCCTAGGCACCGTCGTCCCACTGTGACCTTTGGGCTTGCGTGAACCGCGCCGCTCGGACAGTGGTGCACCCAGAGACGTAGCGATCGAGAGCCGTCCCGGCTAAGGGTCCCGCCACATTGCAGGCTCAAACGGCTTCCCACTCATCGGCAATTCTGATAAAGAGACGCCCCTCGGACTAGAGGTCCCCACGGCATTGGACCCCGCGTCATATCGCCGCGAGTTTGCAGCGGCGAGTGGGGGCCCAAGTGCGTCTGACCGTAACCCACCGGTCGCGTGCCGAGCGCTCACGAGACCGGCGAGGCGCGTCGCGACCTGGCTAGAGGGCCTGATCGGCGTTGCGGAAGAGGTAGATGCCGACAAGCTCTCCACTCACCGCGGTCTGCTGCCCGCTCGACATGAACTTGTCGCGGCTGCTTTCGCCCGTGACCATGAAGACGTAGCCAACGTGCTCGAGCCGCCAGCCCACTCCTTCAATTCCGGCGAGCGTTCCAGCGTGGCTTTGCGTCTTGACCTTTGAAAGGGCGAAGTTGTTGCCGCCCCACACCGTGCTGTCCCGCTGTGAGGAACCGACTTTCAGCTGGATCTCAAAGAAGCCCTGGCCCTGCTCCTTGGCGGTGGTCGCCTGGCCGATCGGGCTCCTCAAGAAGGCGTCTCGTTCCCGCTGGGCTTGAGCGGCTTCCTCTCGCTTGGCCTTCTCTCTTGCCTCGATTTCCTTCTGCTCCTGAGTCTTTCCAAACGGCATGATCAATCTCCCTGGACACGTCAACGGCATACCGGCCACAGGGTGCCGCGTCGTAGGCTCGTTGTCAGGCATTTCAGGAAAATGCGTCTATAGACCGGGAGCAACTGCGGGCAGCGGCCGTGGCGGTCGAGTCAACGGTCGACTGGGCTGGCGCATCGACCTGACTTCACTGAGCGTGCGGCTGAACTCAACAGCCAACCAAGCCGCCCGCGGGACCACGCAGCTCCAGCGTCACATCGCCGCGGTTGCTCTCGAGGTGCGGCCGCGCCGGAAGGGGATGGGCTGCACTCTGGCGCGTGACCAGTTCAGGGCTTGAGGCAGCGCTCGGTCAATCGCCGAGGATGCGGCTGCGTCGGCTGACGATGGCGGTGGTGAGCATGAGCAGGGGCACGACGAGCAGGGCGATGCGCAGGGTGGTGAGGTTGGCGAGGTGCCCGATGAGCGGCGGCCCCATGACGTAGCCCATCCACCCGAACGCTGCGACGGCGGCGACCGCGGGTCCGGTGCGGATCGTGGTGAGGCGTCCGGCGGCGCTGAAGGTGGCGGGCACCACGAGGGCCGTGCCGACGCCGAGCAGTCCGAACCCGATGGTGCTGGTGACAGGGCCGGGGATCACGAGGGCGAGGGTGACGCCGGCGGCGGCGACGAGGGTCATCGGTGGGAGCAGGGTGCGCGCGTTCCAGCGGTGCAGCATCCGGTCGCCGGCGAGGCGGAAGGCGACCATGGTGGCGGAGAAGGCGGCGAACCCGAACGAGGCGGTGAGGGTGGTCATGCCGACGCCTTCGCGCAGGTAGACAGCCGACCAGTCGGCGACGGCGCCTTCGCACAGCATGCAGGTCAGGGTGAGGAACCCGAGGGTGATGACCGCGGGGTGGGTCAGGACGCTGCGGTCCGGCCGTCGCAGCCGGGCGCGCAGTCGTCGCGCCAGCGGCTCCTTGGGCGCTCGAGCTGGCGTTGTTCCGGTTGCGCTGCTGGGGTGTTCGCGGTCGTCGAGCAGCGTGGGGACCGCAATCAGGCCGGTGACGGCGATGACCGCGCTGAGGATGGCCATGTGCACGGTCAGCGGCAGGCCGAGGCCGACGGCGAGAGCGCCCAGGCCGACACCGGCGAAGCCGCCCAGGGACCAGGCGGCGTGGAAGCCGGACATGACAGGCCGTCCGGCGGCTCGTTCGACGGTGACGCCCTGGGCGTTCATGGTGACATCGAGGCTGCCCTGGAACAGCCCCCACAGGAACAGCGCCAGGAAGAGCATGGCCGGGGTGTGCGCCAGCCCGAGGCCGATGCCGGTGACGATGTAGCCGGCCAAGACGACGGCGGTGGAGCGTTTGGTGCCGAACCGGGGCAGCAGGGGCCCGATGGCCAGCATGGCCAGGAACGAGCCAGCCGGGGCGCCGAGCAGGGCGGTGCCCAAGGCGGCGTCGTCGATGCCCATGGTGTGCTTGATGACCGGGATGTACGGCGTCCAGGAGGTTCGCGGCACCGAGTGCGTCACGAACGTCGTGATGACCCCGACCCGGGCCCGGCGCGCAGCGCGGGCGGAGACGCTCGAGGACGGCGACACGGCAGGCGTGGTTGGGGTGTCCTGGTCGCGGGTGGTGGGGGTGCTCTCAGACATGGCAGACCTGCACCCCGGCCTCGGCGAACGCCTTGACCTCGGCAACATCGGGGCCGGCGTCGGTCACCAGGACGTCGACGGTGGTCCAGTCGCCCAGCACCGACAGGGCCGAACGGCCGAACTTGGCGGCGTCGGCGAGCAGGATGGTGCGCCGGGCGCTGCGTTGCGCGGCCTGCTTCACAGCGGTCTCGGCGGCATCGAAGGCGGTGATGCCGGCCTCGGTCGAGATGCCGCAGCAGGTCAGCAGCAGGGTATCGACGCGGAAGCCGGCCAGCGCCTGCTCGGTCGCCGACCCGGCCAGGCCACCCTCGCCCGGACGGACGCTGCCGCCCGGCACGATCACGCTCGTGGGCGTGGGCCACAGCTCGGCCGCGGCCGGCATCGACAACGCAATGACGGTCAGGGATCGCCCGGCCAAAGCCGCGGCGGCCGCGACGCCGGTGGTGCCGGTGTCGACGATGACCGCCTCGCCGTCGCTGACCATCCCGGCCGCGGCCTGGGCGATGCGCGCCTTGGCCGCCCCGGCCTGCCCGGACCGGACCGCGAACGGCAGCTCCTGCCCGCGCTGCACGAGGCTGACGGCTCCACCCCGGACCCGGCGGGCCGCGCCGAGGCGGGCCAGTTCGTCCAGGTCGCGGCGGATGGTGACCTCGGAGGTGTCCAGCCGCCGCGCGAGGTCGGCGACGTCGACGCGTTCGACGTGGCGCAGCAGGTCGAGGATGTGCTGCTGGCGGTCAGGGCTGCTCATGCCATCAAACGTACAGCAATGAGTTACGATCGATCAACACGCATGATCGCAACGCGCGCTTTCGTAACATGGGCTACGTGCGCGAGAGCGACGGACAGGAAAGAGTCGATGTCACTTCCCAGCACACCCACGCCTTCGTCGCCGGGCTCGGGGGCAGGCGGCGCTCAGGTCCGAATCGACGGCTCGGGAGGTGGCGACCTGGGGCCCTCCGATGCGGTGCTCGTGTTCGACCTGTTCGGCGTGATCGCCCGCACCCAAGACCCCGTCGGGCAGCGCGAGCTCGAGCAGCTGGTCGGCGCTGAGCCCGCGGCCGAGGAGTTCTGGGCGGCGTACTGGCGGCATCGTCCGGCCTACGACCGCGGGGCGGTCACCGGTGCGCGCTACTGGGCTGCCGTCGGCGAGGATCTCGACCTGACGATGACGCCAGAACTGGCTGTCGCGCTCGTCGACGCTGACGTGCGGTCCTGGTCGCGGATCGACCCCGCCATGGTCGAGCTGTTGCACCGGCTGCGGCGCGCGAGCCGGCGAATCGCCCTGCTGTCCAATGCGCCCCACGAGATCGCAGCCGCCATGCGTACGCACCAAGGCTGGCTCGAACTCTTCGATGGGGTCGTGTTCTCCTGCGAGGCCGGGACCGCCAAACCCGAACCGGCCGCGTTTCGCGCCGTCGAACAGACCCTGGCCGCCGACTCGCGATCGTTCGTCATGATCGATGACCGCACCGAGAACATCACCGCCGCCAAGGAGTTCGGCTGGGCCGGCATCACCTTCACCGGCCCCGCCCACCTCGCCGAATGGCTTGCAGCAGACCCGGTCTAGTCGGTGACTGCACCAAAGCAGCACCGCTCTGGCCAACTGCTGAATCGCGTCTCTTCGCCGCTTCCGAGTGCGACGCATGGGGGATGACCGACGTCCTCTTCAGCCCTTCTGAGCGGCTGAGGGTGGTCGCTCCGGTGGATAGAGGTGCACTGCGAGTGCACTATGATGCACTCATGGACGTGGAGACTTCGCGGCTTGCGGGGGTGATCGGCGCCCGCATCAAGCACGAGCGCACTGCGCGTGGCTGGACGTTGGATGGACTGGCCCAGGCGTCGGGGCTGAGCCGGCGAGCCGTGGTCAACGTGGAGCAGGGCGCCGCCAACCCCAGCGTCGGCACCTTGCTGCGGCTCAGCGATGCCCTCGGGATCGGCCTGCCCGCGCTCGTGGCGCCGCCGGAACACAAGCCGGTGACCGTGACCCGGGCCGGGGAGGGCGCCGCCCTGTGGACCGGGAGCCGCGGCGGCCGGGGCGTTCTGGTGGCCGGGACCCAGCCGCCGGATGTCCTGGAGCTGTGGGACTGGACGTTGAGCCCGGGCGACCGTCACGACAGCGAGGCGCACGCCGAGGGGACCCTGGAGCTGCTTCAGGTATGCCAGGGCTCGGTGACCCTGCACGTGGCCGACGAACGGGTGACTCTGCAGGCCGGTGACGCCGTCTCCTTCCCGGGGGACGTCGACCATGGCTACGGCAACGACAGCACCGAGGACGCCTGGTTCTCGCTGGCGGTGTTCGAGCCAGGCGTGGGCGATGTCAGCCGATCGGGGTCGACCCATGACTGAGAACCACGGTGACGCCGGCGCCCTGGAGCTCGTCGGTCGCGCCCGCGTCGACGCGGACGTCTTCGCGTTAAGGCCCGACTACCGGGTCCTCCTGATTGCCGCGGATGGCCTCGTCCCCGGGCCCGCCGATGCCGCCACGGACGCGCTGGTCGAGTCGGCCCACCATGCGGCACGTGTCGCTCTCGAGCGGAGCCCGGTCGACCTGCTGCCGCACGTGGCCGCCTGGCGGGAGGCCTACCGCGCCTTCGGGGCCAAGCCCCAACGCACCCGCAACAGCCTCGAGGCGCTCCTGCGCCGAACCCCCGCCGGCCTGCCAAGAGTTAACCGGCTCACCGACCTCTACAACGCCATCTCGGTCCTGCACCAGATCCCCCTCGGCGGCGAGGACCTGAGCAGATACTCCGGGCCGCCTCACCTCAAGCTGGCCGCTGGGACCGAACAGTTCGACACCACCTCCGACGGAACGTCCGTCACCGAACACCCCGAGCCGGGCGAGGTCGTGTGGTGCGACAACGCCGGCGTCACCTGCCGCCGCTGGAACTGGCGCCAGGGTCGGCGCACCCAGCTGTCCGCCGACACCACGACCGCGCTGTTCATTCTCGACGCCCTCGCGCCGCTGACCGACGCACAGCTTGAGGCTGCCGCCGACGATCTCGAGGACCGCCTGCTGCGCCTCGGGCCCGACGTTCGAACCATCCGACGCCTCATCACTGACCCCACACCCATCGACGCCTCGACAGGAGCGCCCGTGATCTGCTGCCAGTTCATCTTCAAACCAGGCACCTACGACGAGGACTTCCACCGGCTCGACCAGCAGATCGACGACTATGCCCGCAACCTGCCCGGCTTCGACCGGGTCGAGAAATGGCTCGCCCCGGAGGGTGGCGTGGTCAACGCCATGTACTACTTCGCCGACCAGAAGTCCGTCGCCCACCTCGCCCGGTTCCCCACGCACCGCGAGGCCAAGGGGCAGGTGCAGCGTTGGTACGACGGCTACCGGATCGTCATCAGCGAGGTCAAAGCCACCTACGGCGACGGACGCCTGGACTGAACCCCAACGGCGACCGCAACCCAGCATCCGCACCATTAGGACGATCGATCGGCGGCGTGGTCGGACGTCCCGTCCGACGAGCGGCAGAAGCGACCGTGTGTACGACACTGCTGCCATGACACCTGAGGGACTGCGCATCCTGTTGTCGGCCGCTAGCCTCGAGGCCGTCCCCGCCCTCCTGTCACTGCTTGATGATCCACAGGCGAGCCTTCACGCTGACGCGGAAAGGCATTCAACCTCGACGACAAACCTGCTCACGATCTACCGCGGCCGTGCCGAACAGGTCAGACGGACAGGTCAGTCCACTCTTGGATTCGGCGAGACCCTGCATAAGCTCGAGAGCACGAAGCATCAGCGATTAGTGCTCGCTGTCATGAAGGGCGAAAGCGAGCACCGGTGGGGCGTCGCGTTCTTGAGCCCGGACCTCACAGAGGTGGTGGCAGCCGTCGCTCTTGTCGGGCCCCCTCCGGAGTCGTAGCGCACATCCGCCCATCGGCAGGATCGCAACGTCCGACCATCGGCAGTTCCGTTAAACAACGCCCCTCGGACTGAGAGGTCCCCACGGCATAGGTCCCCGCGTCACTTCGCCGCGAGGCGGCCCCATCCTTGCCGGACTGCACGAGGCATTTGGCCCGCTGCCACGTGGGAGACGATGCTCCTCCTGTCACATCCGCGTCCTGGGTGGCGTGCGCGGTGGCACATTTGGTGTGAGACAGGACGCGCCGGCATCGACGCGTCAGGTCGCGGGGACCGAGGCCGAAAATGGAATCATCGACCGGGCGTGGAACTGGGAGCTCCGCTGGCCGGAGCGGGCTGCTTGTGGTGCTTGCGTTCGCTTCGACGCTGCTGCTGGCGAGTTGCGCTGCCGCGGCGAATCCCGTTGCTGGGGGCAGCGACTCGGCTGGGTTCTGGCTGGGTCTGTGGCAGGGGTTCATCGCACCCATCGCGTTCCTGGTGTCGCTGTTCAACCATGCGGTCGGCATCTACGAGGTCCACAACAACGGCGCTTGGTACGACTTCGGCTACATCGTGGGCCTGACCATCTTCTTCTCGGGCGGCACCGCCGGTGGTGCCCGCGCCCGGCCGCGAGCGAAAAAGGGGGCCCCGCGATGACCGCCCACCCGCACGCCCCAGCACTGCGCCAATCAGCGGTGGCGCCGGCTCGCGCAGACCCGTCGTGGGCGGGCCTGTACCGGCTCGGCGCTTTCTCGGCACTGCTTTACGTCGTCCTCGTCCTGGTCCCCATCGTCTTGGTGTTCGCTGCCCCGGTGCCGCCGACCGACGGTGGGCTGCTGCTGACCTACATCGCCGCGCACCAGGGCGTCTATCTGACCGAGCTGGCCTGCTTCGTCGGGCTGAGCGTGCCGGCGCTGGTGGTGTTCGCGGCCGTCACCGCCGCCTTGAAGGACGTCAACAAGAGCAGCGCACTCCTCGGCGGCCTGTTCGGCATCGTCTCGGAGACCATCGCCCTGGCCCTCGGCAGCAGCCCGCAGTCGCTGCACGGCGGGCTCGTCGTCCTCAGCAACTCATACACCGACGCGGCGACCGAGGCGCAGCGCGCCAGCCTGGCCAGCGCCGCAGACGCGCTCATCGCGACGACGAACGCCGTGTCCTGGGCCGGGATCCTGACTGCGGCCGCCATCCTCATCCTGTCCGCCGGCATGCGCGGCAGCGACTTCGGCCGCGTCGTCGCTGGGGTCGGAATGCTCGCCGGCGCCGTCGGCATCGTCGCCGAGACCTTCCGGCCCGTCATCGGGCCGGGATACCTGCTCTACGGGTTGCTGCTACCTGCGTGGTTCGCCCTGGTGGGGTGGAAGCTGCTGCAGCTTCGACGCAAAATCGCGTGAGCGATGTGCGGGCGGCAGGGCTTGCGCGGTCACAGCAGAATCGTCGCCAGACAGGCGAACCAGGCAACCAGCACGCCGTAGCCGACCGCGAGGAAACCAGCGAGCAGCCGTGCTGGTCGCGCCCTCGTGCCGAAGTCCCCGAGGAGCAGAAGGACGGCGGCCGACACGCCCACCCAGGCAACGACAGGCCACGTGCCGTCGACCAGCATCAGGACGGCCAGCACCAACGCGCCGCCCATCAACCCCGAGCGCCCGGACAGCTTGGTCGCCATCAACACGGGGATGCCGAGCAGCGGCTGCGCGATCGCGAGCGTCATCCACGCGACGTGACTGGCGCCTGACCCGGGCCAGAAGGCAACATACGCGGCGCCGGCCGAGACCAGCAGCGCGACGTCGATGGCCTTGACGCCGTGCAGCTCGTCTCGGGACGCGACCCGGTACCGGGCGTTGAACCCGAAGAGGATGGCAAGCCACGGGGACCACCGGCCCGCGCCGACAACCAGCCCTGCGGCCCCGATGAGCAGGGTGACGGCCACGAGCAGGGCAGCCACGCCGCCGATCTGAGTGAGCACCTCACACCTCCCAACTCGCTTGCGCCCTCGGGCCTGCGGTTCGCCGGCGTGTGCTCACCGCTGCCGGGATTCGAGATACCGCTTCAGAGCCACCCAGTTCCGACGCTCCCAACGCGGAGCGACCAGTGCCAGCACCGGAGACAGAACCTTCATCGGCCCGACCAGGCGCATAACCCAGTCCCACCGCAGCAGCGTTCCGTCGCCCTGGGCGGCGAAGGTCACGGCGCCCTCGACCCGCATGTACGACGACCGGATGATGCTGTGAAACCGGCGCGGCCTGTCGTACTCAAGGATCTCGATGGTCATCGCGCCCTTGGAGCCCGTCCCCGCGGGCTGAGCGACGAACCGGGAACCTGGCCCGATGGGCCGGTCATCCAGTTTCTCCGCCCGGGTGATCCGAGGGTTGTAGCTGGGCTCATTGCGCTCGTCGACGACGAAGTCAAAGACCTCATCAACCGGTGCCGCGATCACGACCTCGCCACCAACGTGTGCCATAGCGACTCTTTCCCACCGTGAGGTTCGCCCGCCAGCCTAAGTTGGTCAGCGGATGTCAGGGAATGACCTTCGTCCCCTCCCTCAGGCTCCATACCGTCATCCGTTCTGTGGATCGCGGTGGGAGATCCGCAGGTGCATACGTGGTCACTTCGCCGCGAGCCGCCCGTCCTGGTCAATCACGGAAGGTGGACCGGGCGTGCATGCTCTCAGGTGTGTTCGCTGGTTCGTCGCCCTCAGGACTCGCCGATGTTTGGGCGAAACCCGTTCAAGGTCGGGTCTGCACGCGACAGTTGCAGGAACATGCAGACAAACGATAAAGGCGGTCGCTTCGCCAATAACGTTGCAGGACAGTCGGATTCGACGAGTTGGAGTCGGTTTCAGCCAACGGGCGCCCAGACTGGGCCTGGGCTACATTTCGTGGGCCGCCAACAGGGGCTGGCAATGACGCTAGGAGCATGACGGTGAGACTTACGAAGAAGACTGCGGTTGGTTTGCTCGCGGCTGCCGCGGTGGTGGCCACTCCGGCTGTGGCGCAAGCGGCCGCTGTCTACGGCCCGTACACCACGTTCACGACCGCCAGCTCGGGCTCGAAGACGTCCGGGGTGTATACGCGTTCAGGCTCCCTGTACGCGTGCGGAGACATCAGCAACTCGTCCACGTTGGCGAGCTACGTGGTGCAGATCTGGCGCGACATCGACTTCGTGCCCGACACGATCCAGCGAAGCGTGTCGACGACGTACAACGCGGCGACGGCATGCACCAGCTCTTTCACCGCCTCCGGTGGTGAGGGGTACTACAACCGAGGCGCCTGGACCGTTGCCGAGAACCCGAGCCACCCCGGGTGGTTCCAGGCTCGCACGCCCTGAGTGCCATGACAGATGCGCTGGTCGCACGTGGCGTCTCCGTCCGCTTCGCGCGGACGGAGGCGCTTCGCGACGTCACTGTCGAGTTCTCGCCGGGCGTCACGGGTCTGCTCGGGCACAACGGTGCCGGCAAGTCCACGTTGATGGGGGTCTTGACCGGCTTGCTGCGCCCCAGCGAAGGGGAGGTGCGGTTCGGTGGACTCCCTGCCGCTGCCGGGCAACCGGGCAACTCGGCACTGCGTGCCTCGCTCGGCCTGCTTCCGCAGAAGTTCGGGTACTTCGGGAGCTTCAGGGTGCGGGAGTTCGTGGAGTACGCCGCCTGGCTTCATGCCGTGGACCCTCGGTCCGTGCCGGCCGCGGTTGACCGCGCGCTGGAGACGGTAGGGATGGTCGACCGACAGGAAGCGAAGATGAAGTCGCTGTCCGGGGGGATGGCCCAGCGCGTCGGCATCGCGTGCGCCACCGTCCACGAGCCGCGAGTGCTGGTCCTGGACGAGCCGACCAACGGCCTCGACATCGAACAGCGAGACATCTTCCGCGGCATCCTGCGAGACCTGCAGCAGCGCCACCCGCAGCAGGTGACCATCCTGTCCTCGCACCTCGCCGAGGACATCGCCGCCGTCTGCGAGCGGGTTGTGGTCCTGCAGCAAGGCCGGCTCGTCGCTGATGCTCCGACGCGCGAGATGGTCGGCGTGGGCCCCGACGCAGACGTGACCGGGGTGGCACTCGAGCAGGCCTATCTCCGAGTCCTGGGGGCGCGGCCGTGACGGCGCCGACGACGTCGACGCCGCAGGCCGGCGACCGGAACGCAACGACCGCTGCGAAAGCCCCGAGCCGTGCAACCGCTCGCGCCCGGCAGCTGCGCCGGGCTGTCGTCACGGAGGTACGAACCAGCCCGGCCCTGCTGCCCATCGCCGCCTTGACTGTCATCGGATGCCTGCGGATGGCTGCGTCAGACGTGCAGTGGGCCGGCTACTGGCAGAACACGACGCTCAAGGTGCACACCTACGCGTGCATCGTCATCGGCATCGTCGCCGGCGCGGTCGCTGCCTGGCAGGCAGGTCGGTCACGAGCCGCGGGCCTGGACGCGATGGAGAACACGGCCACGGTCAGCGGCACTCGCATCGTGCTACGCGCGGTCGCGCCCATCTGGGGGATCGCGACCACCGGCTTCCTGCTGGTCCTTGCGTCGGCGCTGGGTCGGTCCGCCGTCGTCCATGCCGGGACGCCGCCATGGGGTCTGGTCGTCATGACCGTCGCCGTGCTCGGCATGCAGGTCGCCGCCGGTGCCGCCCTCGGAGCGTGGCTACCGCGTCGGGCGGCGCCGGTCGTCACGATCGTCGTCCTGTACGCCGGGGCTGCGGCACCGGTGTACGTCGAGGGAGGAGAACGCACCTGGGGTCGTCTCTATCCGATCGTCCAGCAGCTGTGGGACCCGCTGATGCGCGAGGCT
>JAEWFB010000513.1 GCA_023389095.1 Actinomycetes bacterium | reverse complement strand
CGGATCCTCTGGATGGCCGACCAGCTGCGCGCCGGCGTCGTGTGGGCCAACACGTTCAACCGCTTCGACCCGACGTCGCCGTTCGGCGGGTACAAGGAGTCCGGCTACGGCCGAGAGGGCGGACGCCACGGCCTCGACGCGTACGTCACCACCGCCACCGCCCCTTCGATCACGACGGGAGCCGCCCGATGAGCCGCCTCGACGTCCGCAAGACGTACAAGCTCTACATCGGGGGCGCGTTCCCCCGCAGCGAGTCCGGCCGGTCCTACGAGGTCGTCTCCGCCAAGGGCGAGTTCCTCGCCAACGCCTCGATGGGCTCGCGCAAGGACCTGCGCGACGCCGTCGTCGCGGCCCGCGGCGCCCTCGCGAAGTGGTCGGGCGCCACGGCCTACAACCGCGGCCAGGTGCTCTACCGCGTCGCCGAGGTCCTCGAGGGTCGGCGCGCCCAGTTCGTCGACGAGGTGGCTGCCGGTGAGGGCCTGACGCCACGTGCCGCCTCGGGCGTCGTCGACGCGGCGGTCGACCGTCTCGTCTGGTACGCGGGCTGGACCGACAAGGTCGCCCAGGTGCTCGGCAACCTCAACCCGGTCGCGGGCCCGTTCTTCAACGTGTCGGCTCCTGAGCCGACCGGTGTCGTGGGCATCCTTGCGCCGCAGGCCTCCTCGCTCCTCGGCCTCGTCTCGGTCGTGGCCCCCGTCATCGCCACGGGCAACACCGCGGTCGTGCTCACCTCGGCCGACCGTCCGCTCCCGGCCGTGACGTTCGGCGAGGTCCTCGCCACCTCCGACGTGCCCGGCGGCGTGGTCAACCTCATCACGGCGCGCACCGCCGAGGTCGCCCCCTGGCTCGCCTCGCACCGCGACGTCAACGCCATCGACCTCACGGGCGCGGCCGGCGCCGAGGGCGTCGACTGGGGCGCGCTCGAGGCCGAGTCGGCCAGCAACCTCAAGCGGGTCCTGCGCCCGAGCGTGGCCGACGACGGCAGTGCGGTCGAGCCCGACTGGACCGCCGACCCGGGTCTGACCCGCATCCGCGCCTTCCTCGAGACCAAGACCGTGTGGCACCCGAAGGGCCTGTGAGCGGTTCGTGAGCACGGGGCCCGGGGCCGTGGGCGGTACCGACGCGACGTCCGAGGTCGCCGAGGAACCGGCCGCCGGACGGCGTCGGGTCCTGTTGCTCACCGGGCCGAGCGGTGCCGGCAAGAGCCGGCTCGCGGAACGGCTCCGCGCCGCGTACGGCTGGCCGGTCGTGCGGCTCGATGACTTCTACCGCGAGCACGACGACCCACGGCTGCCGCGCTCGCCGCTCGGCATCCCCGACTGGGACCACGTCGAGTCCTGGAACTCCGGCGCGGCCGTGGATGCCCTGCGCACCCTCATCGACACGGGGCACGTCGAGGTGCCGGTGTACGACATCGGCGCCTCGGCCGTCACCGGTCGCCACGCCGTCGAGGCCGGCCCCGGCGACTTCGTGGTCGCCGAAGGGCTCTTCGCGGCGCGTCTCGTCGCGCCGCTGCGGGCCGAGGGCCTGCTCGCCGATGCGCTGTGCGTGCGGCAGAACCGCTACGTCACGGCGTTGCGCCGCTTCCTGCGCGACCTCGCCGAGCGGCGCAAGCCGCCGCACATCCTCGTGCGCCGCGGCCTGGCGCTGCTGCACGACGAGCCGCGCGTCGTGGCCGAGGCGCAGTCGCTCGGGGCCCGGTGCCTCACACCGCACGAGGCCGAGGCCGAGCTGACCCACCTGGTCCGGGTGGGCCGCCCGTGAGGCTCGTCGGGCTGCTCGGCGGGATGAGCTGGGAGTCCACGGCGCAGTACTACCGCCTGGCCAACGAGGCCGTCCGCGACCGCGTCGGCGGCCTCGCCTCCGCGCGGCTGCTGCTCCACTCGGTCGACTTCGCCGAGGTCGAACGGCTGCAGGCCGCCGGCGACTGGGACGCCGCCGGCGCCCTCCTTGCCGACGCGGCTGCCGGGCTCGAGCGGGGCGGCGCCGAGCTGCTCGTGCTGTGCACGAACACCATGCACCGGGTGGCCGAGTCCATCGAGGCTGCGGTGTCGGTGCCGCTGCTGCACATCGGCGACGTCACCGCGGACGCCGTCCGCCGCGCTGGCGTGCGCCGGGTCGGGCTGCTCGCCACGGCGTACACGATGGAGCAGCCGTTCCTGCGTGACCGGCTCGCCTCGCACGGCCTCACGGTGCTCGTTCCCGACGAGCAGGACCGAGCCGAGGTGCACCGCGTCATCTACGAGGAGCTGTGCGTCGGGGTCGTGCGCGAGGAGTCCCGAGCCGCGTACCGGCAGGTGATCGGCCGGCTCGTCGCCGCGGGCGCCGAGGGAATCGTGCTGGGCTGCACGGAGATCGAGCTGCTCGTCGGACAGCAGGACTCCCCCGTGCCGGTGTTCCCGACGACACGGCTGCACGTCGAGGCCGCGCTCGACGCGGCCTTCGACGAGCAACCCTGACGTCGACGGGACGGGGCCTCAGCCCATCGGCGAGGCGACGTACCCCAGAGCGGCGTAGCCCGGCTTGATGACTTCGTTGATGAGGCCGAGACGCTCGTCGAACGGGATGAACGCCGACTTCATGGCGTTGATGGCGACCCAGCGGAAGTCGGAGAGCGTCCAGCCGGCCTGCTCTGCCAGCAGCGTCGACTCCTTCGTCATCGACGTGTCGCTCATGAGGCGGTTGTCCGTGTTGAGCGTGACCCGGAAGCGCAGGCGCTTCAGCAGGGTGATCGGGTGCAACGGGATGGACAGCGCCGCGGAGGTCTGCAGGTTGCTGCTGGGGCACATCTCCAGCGGGATCCGCATGTCGCGCACGTAGGCCGCGAGGCGGCCCAGGCGGACGCGCGTCAGCTCGACGTGCACGAGCGCCGTCGGGTCGTGGCGGTGGTTCTCGAGCCACTCGCCGAACGGCCGGTCGTCGATGGTGATGTCGTCGACGATCCGCACGCCGTGGCCGAGCCGGTCGGCCCCGCACCACTGGATCGCCTCCCAGATCGAGGGCAGCCCGAAGGCCTCGCCGGCATGGATCGTGAAGTGGGCGTTCTCGCGGCGCAGGTACTCGAACGCGTCGAGGTGCCGGGTGGGCGGGTAGCCCGCCTCCGCACCCGCGATGTCGAAGCCGGCGACTCCGCGGTCGCGGTAGCGCACCGCGAGCTCGGCGATCTCCGTGGACTTGGCCGCGTGCCGCATGGCGGTGAGCAGCGAGGTCACACGGATCGGGTGGCCGGCCTCCGCGGACCTGGCCTCGCCGTCGCGGAAGCCGGCGTTGACGGCCTCGACGACGGCCTCGAGGGACAGCCCCCGACCGAGGTGCTGCTCGGGTGCGTAGCGGCTCTCGGCGTAGACGACGCCGTCGGCGGCAAGGTCTTGGGCACACTCGCTCGCGACGCGGAACAGGCCCTCCTCCGTCTGCATGGCGGCCAGCGTGTGGTCGAACGTCTCGAGGTACCGCGGGAGCGAACCGGAGTCCGCGCTCTCCCGGAACCACACGCCCAGGGCTGCCGCGTCGGTGGCCGGGAGGGCGTCGTAGCCGACCTCGGCAGCGAGGTCGATGATCGTCTGCGGACGCAGCCCGCCGTCGAGGTGGTCGTGCAGGAGCACCTTGGGGGCCGCACGCAGGTCGGCGACGGGGACCCTCTGACCGGCAGCGGCCGCCTCCGGCGACGCGTCGGTCACTGCTCGTCCTCGCGGTTGACCGTGTCGGGACTGAAGGCCGGCAGGCACACGGCCACGTACTCGGCCCCGTCCGGACCGCACGAGTAGCGGATCCGCTCCCCCGACCGGGTGATGACCGACTGTCCGGCCTCGACGACGAGCTGCCCGCCGTCGTGGTCGACGAGCACCTGTCCGTTCAGGACCAGGGTGATCTCGTCGAACTCGGGCGTCTGGAAGGGCTCGGACCAGTCGGCCGGCGCCACCATGTGGGCCACCGAGACGGACGAGCGCAGGCCCGCGTCCGGGCTGTTGACGGCGCCGACGTGCTCGTCGATGACCTTGCCGCCGGGAACGGGGATACGGGTCGGGGAGGGAATGAGATGAGGCACGAGGCCACCCTACGCCCCGGCCCACGGCCGCCGAGCCGGCTCGGGAAAAGCCCCGGGTATGCGAAAGAGGCCCGGCCCGGGTTTGTGGTGCCCGGGCGGGCCTCTTTCCTGAAAGTGTGTCCGGCTGCGTCCTACTCTCCCACACCGTCACCAGTGCAGTACCATCGGCGCTGAAGGGCTTAGCTTCCGGGTTCGGAATGGAACCGGGCGTTTCCCCTTCGCTATGACAGCCGAAA
>JAEWFB010000446.1 GCA_023389095.1 Actinomycetes bacterium | reverse complement strand
GCGGGACCCGTCCCGGCCGGCAGGCCGGTCCGGCAACCCGCCAGCGAGGCGGTCCTCCCGTTCGGGAGGGCCGCCTCCGCGCGTCGCCCGGCGGCGACGTCGCCGGGCGACCGTCAGCCGACGGTGAAGGCGCAGAACTCGTTGCCGTGCGGGTCGGCGAGCACCGTCCAGCCGATGCCGTCCTCGCCGCGGGCGCGCAGCACCGTGGCACCGGCCTCGACGACGCCGGCGACGTCGCGGGTCGTGACGTCGAGGTGGACGCGGTTCTTGGCCGTCTTCGCCTCGGGGACCGGCTGGAACACGATGCTCTCGCACGGCAGGGCCGCGACGCGCTCGAGGTGGCTGAACCCGTCGTCGCGCACGACCGTGGCACCGAGCAGGTCGGCCCACCACCGGGCCAGGACGTGGGCGTCGTCGGCGTCGCCGGTGACGTCCTGGACGAGCTCGTAGAGGGGGGAGCGCAGCCGCTCGTCGCCGGCCTCGCGGAGGAAGACGCAGAACTCCTGGCCGTCCGGGTCGGCGAGGACGGTCCAGCGCGGCTGCTCGTCGACGACGCGCGCCCCGGCGGCGAGGACGGCCTCGAGCGAGGACGCGTGGACGTCGAGGTGCAGGCGGTTCTTCACCGTCTTCGGCTCGGGCACGGTGTTGACCCACACGAGCACCTCGCCCGCCCGGCGCAGGTCGGCGTCACCGTCGTCGTGGAGGTTGGCGTCGAGGCCGAGGACGGGACCCCAGAAGCGGGCCAGGGCGTGGGCGTCGGCGGCGTCGAGGCAGAGGTCCTTGTACGTGGCGGTCGCCATGGACCGACGGTACCGGCGGGCGCCCACGCCGTCCGGCGTCTTCACGACACCCGCGCGCCCGGCCCGCCCCGGCCCACGACAGACGAGTGCCGCCCGGGGAGGACCCGGGCGGCACTCGTGGCGGTCCGCTCAGCGGACCGTGAGCGTCACCGTCGTCGAGGTCGAGGGGTTGTAGGCCTTCGACCCGGAGTAGGTGGCCGTGACCCGGTGCGTGCCCTTGGACAGGACCGGCACCCAGATCATCGCCTTGCCCGACCGGACCGTCCTCGTACCGAGCACGCGGGAGCCGTCACGGAAGGTCACCGTGCCGGTGGCACCCGACGGTGCCAGGGTCGCGGTCATGACCGGGCGGCCGCCGTAGCGGTACGTCGAGACGTTCGACGACAGCGACGTGCGGCTCGTCAGGCCCTTCACGGCCACCGTGACGGTGCCCGAGCGGCTCGCCACCGTCGACGCGTCGCCCGAGTACGACGCCGTGAACGACGCCGTGCCGCGGGGGAGGCCGTTGACCGGGAGGACGGCCCTGCCGCCGGACACCGCGACGGTCCGCAGCGCCTTGCCGTTGGAGGCGAAGGTCACGGTGCCGGTGGCGGTCGGCGGCGTGATCGTCGCCGTCAGCGTCGTGCGCCCGCCGTAGGTGAACGAGGTCGGGCTGGCGGTGAGCCTCGTCGAGGACGACCGCTTGACGGTGACGACCTGGGCCCGTGAGCCGTCGGTGTTGAGGTGGTGCAGCAGGAGCAGGCCCTGCGGCTTGTCGACGGTCGCGTTGGTGGCGTCGCGGTACACGTCGAGCGTCGCCCCCGGCAGGTCGGTGTTGAGCAGCGTGCCGTAGTCGCCGAAGGCGCTCAGGCCGGGCGAGGCCAGGCTGATCGTCATCGGGGCGGCCGCGCTGCCGGCGGAGTCGACCTGCCCGCTCTGGCTGTAGGACTCGACCCAGTAGCGCACCTTCGGGTCCGAGCCGGAGACGAGACCGGCATCCATGAGCGCACCCACCGAGACCGGCATGGCCAGCGAGTCGCTGTTGAACGCGTTGGTGTCGAACGACCCGTCGGTGCCGTTGGTGAGCTGGTCGTCGATGACCTCGGGCTTGGGGCCGCGGAGGTCGACGAGCTCGGTGAGGAAGTAGTCGTAGTCGTCCGCACCGGAGCTCGCACGCGTCGTGTACGCCACGGCGTCGGCCGTGCCGTCGCCGTTGGTGTCCAGGTACACGTCGAACTCGTTCTCGCTGGCCGGCGTGCGCCACGGGCCCTGGGTGCTGATCCCGAAGGTCAGCACGGCGTCCTTGGGGTCGACCCAGCCGGCCCAGTCGGAGGCCGAGCCGACGTAGCGCAGGTCGGCGCCGCGGTCGTCGGGCGTCTCGAGGCAGTCGAGCACCCGCGAGGGCGAGCAGTCGGGGATGCGCGGGCTCGTGGCCTGCAGCTGGAAGGTCGAGACCGTCGACTCGTAGTCCTCCGGCGTCGGAGCCTCGCCGGAGACCGCGGTGTCGAGACCGGAGCCGGTGAGCGGCAGCGACGAGGCCTGGACCCGGGCCGAGCCGGTGACGGTCGTGCTCGGGGCCGCCTTCATCGTCGAGGCCGGGCGCGGGGCCGACCAGACCGGGACGCGCAGGTCGCCGCCGGACGTGCCGTCGACCGGGGACAGGACGATCCGCCCGCTGGCGTCGGTGCGCTGGTTGCGCATGATGCCCTCGTCGAGCGGGTCGGCGGCCGCGGTCGGGTCGGCGACGGCGCGCAGCTGCGAGCGGGTGAACGTCGCGGTGACCTTGACGTCGGCCGAGCCGCCCGCGGGCACGCGGACCTGGGACGGGCTGAAGGTGTAGGTCACGCCGGGCGTCTCGTGCGCCGCGTCGTAGGACAGCGTGTACGACGCCGCGGTGACGGGCCGCTTGTTGACGACGCGGACCGTCTTGGTCAGCGACTGGGTCGCCGAGGTGACCGCCACCGGGCCGAACGAGACGCTGACCGCGCCCGCGTCGTCGGTGACGTAGGCGAGCGTCGCGGTGTCGACCGCTGCGTCGGCCACGACGCGTCCTGACCCGACCCGTTCGGGGCCGTAGACGGCGCCGGTGTGGTCCGGTCCGACGAAGACGTCCTGGGTGGCCGTGTTCATGATGGCCGCCTTGACCTCCTCGACCGTCCACGACGGGTGGGCGGCGCGCACGAGGGCGGCCTCGCCGGCCACGTGCGGGGAGGCCATCGAGGTGCCGGACTCGGCGATGCCCTCGTTGCCCGTGCCGACCGCGGCCGAGAACGTCGTGACGCCGGGCGCCGCGACGTCGGGCTTGATGCCACCGGCCACGCCGACGCCGCGCGAGGAGAAGCTCGCGAGCTGGTCGACCGCACCGGGGTTCTTGACGGTGACCGCGTTGCGCAGGTCGTTCGTCAGGGTGACGCGGACCTCGGTCGACGCGTCGAGCCGGGCCTTGATCGCGTCGCGGCCCTGCTTGACGAGGAGCATCGCCGGGATGCCGGCGTCGCCCGTGACACCGGCGGAGAACGCGTTGGAGTCGCTGCCGTAGACGACCCCGACGGCTCCTGCCGCCTTGGCCATGGCCGCGCGGACCGCCGAGCCGCAGCGGCGGCCGTTGCCGTCCAGCCACATCTGCAGGACGACCTTGCCGGCCACCTTCGCGGCGTCGTCGCCGGTGTAGGCGTCGCAGCCGTCGGTGTTGTTCTCCTGGGTCGTCGCGTCGGCGGCGGCCGCCGGCTCGGACCAGTCTCCGACGGTCACGACGGGCGCGTCGGAGACGCCGGGCCTGCCGGCCCAGTCGTAGGCGACGGAGCGCATCGCCGCGAAGACGTTGTCCTGGTCGCCGTCGATGGTGTCGGCCGGCTCGATGCCGGCGGGGGAGTCGACCTTGAGGCCGTCGACGACGTCGTTGCCGTCGTCGGAGGCGGCGACGCCGAGGACGCGTCGGGCGTTGCCCGGCGAGCCGCCGACCTCGTAGACGTCGCCGGAGTTGCCGATCGAGGCGACGACCATGGTGCCGAGCGCCGCGAGGTTGTTCGAGGCGACGGCGTCGGGGTCCTGCGGGGAGCCGTAGGAGCTGCCGAGCGACATGTTGACGACGTCGAGGTGGTCCGAGACGTCGCCGTCGCCGTTCGGGTCGGCCGCCCAGTCGAGGGCCTGCCCGACGAGGTTGGTCGAACCGGTGCAGCCGAAGACCTTGAGGGCGTAGAGGCTCGCGCCGGGCGCGACCCCCGGGCCGATGCGGACCTGCGCCGGGTCGATCGGGTCGGCGTAGCCGCCGGTCCACGTGGTGCCGTCGGCCGCGACGCCGAGGCCCGCGGCCGTGCCGGCGACGTGTGAGCCGTGGCCGTCGCAGTCGAGCGGGTTCTCGTCGGGGACCGGGACGGACGCGGGGTCGTCCCCGTTGTAGGCGTCGCCGGCGAAGTCGTGGCCGCCGACGACCTTCGCGGTACCGGCGAAGGTCGTGGAGGCCTTGGCGGCCTCGTAGGCCGCGGTCGTGCCGGGGCCGCCGAAGTCGGCATGCGTGTAGTCGATGCCGGTGTCGATGATGCCGATGCGGACGCCGTCTCCGGTGTTGCCGGTGCCGGCCCACACCTTCGGCGCGCCGATGAGCGGCACCGACGCGCTGTTGGACGTGGACTTCGGGGTGAGCCGGTGGATCGCCTTGACGCCGGGGATCGCGGCGAGCGCGGCGAGCCGGCTCGCGTCGGTCTGCACGGCGATGCCGGAGTACGCGGCGTGCGCGCGGTAGAGGGTGCGGGCGCGGGTCGCGCCGGCCGTGAACCGGCTCTCGACCGACCGCTGGGCCGCCTTGACCGCGGACGTCTGGGTGCGGGCGGCGCTCCTGGCCGCGGCGAGGCCGCGACCGCGGGCCTGGCCGAAGGCGCGCGACGCCGGGGCGGCGTCGAGCTCGAGCATGACGTCGACGGTGCCGGTGGCCCGGCGGAGGTTCTGGTCCACCTTGTCCCCGGCGGCGCGCTGCGTGCCGAGGGCCAGCGAGCCGGCTCCCCTGACGCCGGCCGGCAGCTGCTTGTCGTTCCGGTGCTTGACCGTCGCGTGCGGGTCGGCGCCTGCAGGCGTCGCCCCGAGGGTCGCGGCGACGAGGGCCGCTGCGGCGCCTGCGCTCACCGTGCCAACCAGACCGCGACGACGCCGCGGGCCCCGAGAGTCGATCGACACTCATCCTCCTCGCGCGGCTCCGTTCGCACCGACCCGCTCGGGCCCGTGCGCAGGGGCACTCGCCCCCGAACCATGCCTGCCGCGCGTGGGGCAACGTATCCGACCGCACGGGTGCCCGCGCGAGGAATCGGGTGGACGCGCCGGTGCGCCCGCCGGCGGTCCGCGACGCTGTCGGACGCCGTCGGCATACTCGGGGCATGCAGCGCATCGACGGCCACCTCGTCCTGTCACCCACGGACCTCACGAAGCACGTGGCCTGCGCGCACATCACGACGCTCGACCTCGAGGCGCTGGGGGCGCCGCGGACGCCCGACGGGGCCCGCGCGCGGGTCGCGCCCGACGACTCGCTCAACCTCGTCTTCGCCAAGGGCCTCGAGCACGAGCGCGCCTACCTCGATCGGCTGCGCTCCGAGGGCCGCGAGGTGCTCGACGTCGCGGCGCTGGGCCTGGCCGGCGCCGCCGCCGAGGAGGCCACCGTCGAGGCGATGCGCCGCGGCGTCGACGTCGTCTACCAGGCCACCTTCTACGACGGCCACTGGGTGGGCCTGGCCGACTTCCTCCTGCGCGTCGACCTGCCCGAGGGCGAGCGCAGCACGTTCGGTCCGTGGCGCTACGACGTCGCCGACACCAAGCTGGCCCGGCGTCTCAAGGTGCCGGCCCTGCTGCAGATGGCCACGTACGCCGCGCGCCTGGAGACCCTCCAGGGCATCGCGCCGCAGTGGCTCACCGTGGTCACCGGCGACCAGGAGCAGCACCCGTGGCGGCTCGTCGACGTCGCACCGTACGCCCGTCGCCGCCGCGAGGAGCTGCTCGATGCCATCGAGCGGCCGCAGCCGACCGAGTCGGCCCGCGTGCAGCACTGCGGCCAGTGCCGGTGGAAGGACCGGTGCGCGCAGGAGTGGCTCGACCGCGACGACCTCGTGCAGGTGGCGGGCATGCGCGCCGACCACCGCGCGGCACTCGTGCAGCTCGGGGTCCCGACGCTCCGCTCGCTGGCCGGGTCCACCGAGGAGCAGCTGGCGCCCGCGCTGTCGGCCACGACGCGGCGGCGCCTGCTCCAGCAGGCCCGGCTCCAGCTCGCCGAGCGCGAGACCGGCCGGGCCCAGTACGAGCTGCTCGACCCCGAGCCCGGCCGCGGCCTGCAGATGCTGCCGGAGCCCGACGAGGGCGACGTCTACCTCGACTTCGAGGGCGACCCCTGGGCGGAGGGAGGCGCGGGGCGCGAGTACCTCGCCGGCATCTGGACCCGGCAGGGGGAGTTCGTCGACTTCTGGGCCCACGACTTCGCCGAGGAGGGCCGCCTCACCACCGGCCTCGTCGACTGGCTCACCGAGCGCTGGCGGCAGCACCCGGACATGCACGTCTACCACTACGCCCCGTACGAGACCACCGCCCTCAAGCGCCTCGTCGGCCAGCACGCCACGCGCGAGGCCCAGCTCGACCAGCTGCTGCGCCACGAGGTGTTCGTCGACCTCTACGCCGTCGTGCGCCAGGGCGTGCGCATCAGCAAGGGCTCCTACTCGATCAAGAAGCTCGAGGAGTTCTACTGGGGCCACACGCGCTCGGCCGAGGGCGACGGCGTCGCCGACGGCCTGTCCTCGGTCGTCGAGTACGAGCGCTGGCTGGCCGGCCGGGGCGACGGCACCGCCGACCCCGCGATCCTCGCCGACATCCGTCGCTACAACGAGGAGGACGTCCGCTCGACCCTCGCGCTGCACGACTGGCTCGAGGGCCGCCGCCACGAGCTCGAGGCTGCCGGACACGTCCTGACGCGGCCGCTGCCCGAGGACCTCAAGGAGATCTCCGACGAGGAGCGCGCCGAGATCGACCTCACCGAGCGCCTCGTCGACGCCGGGTCCGAGCTGCTCGCCGGGTGCGTCGGCTGGCACCGGCGCGAGAAGCGTCCGGAGTGGTGGGACTTCTTCCGCTACAAGGAGCTCGACACCGTCGAGCTCGTCGAGGACCCCACGGCCATCGGCGACCTCGGTGCGCCGGTGGAGGTGGGGCAAATCAAGCTGTCGCGCATCTGGCGCTACCCGTTCCCGCCGCAGGACTGCAAGGTGTCGCTCGGTAAGTACGTGCCCGACGTCGACACGCACGTGCCGGTCGGCAAGGTCGTCGCGGTCGACCCGGTCGAGGGCTGGGTCGAGCTGTCGATGAAGCGCACCCTGGAGCCGCCGCGGCCCCGGGGGATCGGCGGTCCCGGGCCGATCATGGACGCCGTCCTGCGCCAGTCCATCGCCCGCACCGGCGAGCTCGCGCTCGCCGGCCGGACGAACCTCGCGACGCGCCTGCTCGACCGCGTCGTGCCGCCCGCCGAGGTGCTCGCCGTCCGCGCGGGTGAGACCCCGAAGGATGCCGTCGTCCGCGTCGGGTCGGGCCTGACCGGTCAGGTGCTCGCCGTCCAGGGACCACCCGGCACGGGCAAGACGTTCGCCGGCTCCGCCCTCGTCCGCGAGCTGCTCGACGCCGGTCTCACGGTCGGGGTCACCGCCCAGTCGCACGCCGTCGTGCTCAACCTGCTCCGCGAGGTCGGGCGGCCCGCCTGGCACAAGGACGGCACGAACGCCGAGGAGGGCGGGGAGCGCGAGGACGCCGGCTCGCTCGTGCGGCACAGCACCGACAATGCCGAGGTCGTCGCGGCGATCCGCTCCGGTGAGGCCCGGCTCGTCGGGGGCACCGCGTGGCTCTGGGCCCGCGAGGACCTCACCGACGCCGTCGACGTGCTCGTCATCGACGAGGCCGGGCAGTTCTCCCTCGCCAACGCGGTCGCCGTCGCGCCCGCGGCCCGGTCGCTCGTGCTGCTCGGCGACCCGCAACAGCTCACGCAGCCGACCAAGGCGGTGCACCCCTTCGGTTCGGGGGTCTCGGCCCTGGACCACCTGCGCACCGAGGACGCCGGCGAGGCCGGGCACGAACCGCTGGTCCACGACGTCATCCCGCCCGGGCGCGGCATCTTCCTCGACCGCACCCACCGGATGCACCCGAGCCTGACGGCCTTCGTGTCCGATCTGGCCTACGAGGGCCGCCTCGAGTCGGCGCCCGGGCGCGAACGTCTCGGGGTCGACGCCCCGGGGGCGCTGTCCGGCGACGGCCTGCGCTGGGTCGCCGTCGAGCACCCGGTGCCGTCCGAGCAGACCAGCCTCGCGGAGGCACACGTCGTGCGCGGGCTCGTGGCCGACCTCCTGCGCGGGTCGTGGACCGACGCCGACGGACGCACGCGGCCGATGGAGCCCGAGGACGTCCTCGTTGTGGCGCCGTACAACGCACACGTCTCGACGCTTTCGCACGCCCTGCCGGAGGGGGTGCGCGTCGGCACCGTCGACCGGTTCCAGGGGCAGCAGGCGGCCGTCGTCGTGTACTCCCTGGCGAGCACGAGTGCGGCCCTGGCGCCACGCGGCGTGCCGTTCCTCTACGACCTGCACCGTCTCAACGTCGCGATCTCCCGGGCCAAGGCGATGGCCGTCGTCGTCGGCTCACCGCAGCTGCTCGACGCCGCCGTCCACACGCCTGAGGAGCTGCGCGCGGTCAACGCGCTGTGCCGGTTCGTCGACGAGGCCAAGGCCGTCTGAGGTCGCACCGGCCACGGCCCGGCACGCGCGGGTCAGGCGCCGTGCGCGGCGACGTCCCACAGCCGCCCCTCGCCGCGGATGCCCGGCATGGCGGCCCGGATCGAGCGCTCGGCCAGCTCGGGCGCGACCCCGAGGTCGACGGCGTAGCGCAGCGCGACGGCGGGGGCACGGTCGCCGCCGTGGTGGCAGTGCACGAGCACGCGCTTGCCCTCGGCCCGGAACTGGCGCAGCGCCGACGACGCGTCGTCGAGGACGAAGTCGAGGTGCGGGTTGAGCTCCTGGTCGTCGTGCTCGTTGATCCAGAACTCGATGTGGTCGCGCGCCGACATGCCCTCGGCCGGGATGTCCCGCAGCCCGAGGGGACACAGCGACACGACGGCCTGGACGCCGAGCTCGCGGACGCGGCCGAGATCGGTGATGCTGCCGAGGAGGATGTCGGGGTCGATGGGGTGCGGCTGGGCGAGGGGCGGCACGTCGGGGTCGGCCATCGACTCGACGGACGGCCACTCGCCGTGGCGCCTGCCGCCGATCGAGGTCGACACGGCGAGCTCGACGAGGTCGTGGGCGCGCAGGCCCGGCCAGCCGTGGACCATCCGGCGCCACTGCGTCGGCACCGCCGAGGCGCCGTAGCGTGCGCCGAGCAGGGAACCGGCGATGGCTGCGACGGTGTCGGTGTCGTGGCCGGCCCGGACAGCGGCCTGCAGCCCGCGCTGCAGGTGCATGGCCGAGCCGTCGCCGCGGTCGGTCGAGGTGATGGCGGCCCACGCGTCCTGCAGGGCGGTCACGGTGAAGCCGTTGTCGCCGAAGGCGCCCGGGTCGGCGCCGGTGGCAGCCTCGATCCAGTCGCCCCAGTGGCCGGCGTGCAGCGCGCTGACGAGGTCGAGGCCGGCCGTGAGGTCGAGGCGGCCCTCGGTGACGGCGACGCGGATCGCCTCGGACCACAGCACCGCCGAGTCACCGGCGAGCGGGTCGGCGTGGGTCAGCTCGGCGACGGCGCGCGCGGCCCGGGCCGTGGCGTCGCGGTCGGTGAGGGCCGAGAGCCCGACGATGGAGGTGCGCATCAGGGCGCCGTTGCCGGCCGTCAGCCCGGTGCGGGCGTGGAGGTTCTCGCTGGCGCGCGTCAGGCGCTCGTTCGGGCGGCCCTCGAGGGTCCGGGCCTCGGTGAGCACCGCCCGCGTCTGGGTGCCGACGTCGGTGGCGCCGCCGTCGAGCCAGGCCGTGAACGCGTCGGCCACCTCGTCGAGCCCGCGCGGTGAGGTGAGGTCGAGTCCCACGGCGGCGGCCCGCGCCACGCAGAGCGTCATCTGCGTGTCGTCGCTCCACTCACCGGGCCCGTACGGGCCCAGGCCGCCACCCTTCATGACGGCCTCGCCGACGGGCGGCGCGGCCATCTCGTAGGGCACGCCGAGCGCGTCGCCGCACGCCTGCCCGAGGAGCACGCCGGCGGCGCGGTCGACCGCGATGGGGCGGATCGGCACGGCAGGCTCCTCGGTGTTCACGTCAGGTGACGGCAGGTCCGGTGGACGCCGGCGCGCCACCTCAGGGGAAACCTACCGGTCGAGGATCGGGCCGGACCCACGCAGTAGGCTCGCCGCGTGCTCCAACCGCTCACCGTCGTGCTGCTCGTCGGCAGCGGCGTGCTCGCCCTCCTGGCGGCCCACCACCTGCTGCGGCGACGGCTGGTCGATGACCCCGTCGTCATCACCGCGCTCGCCCTCGAGGTCGGGCTGCTCGTCCAGCTCGTCGTCGGGCTGACGAAGGCCTCGGCCATCGCCGACGGTGCCGAGCGGGCCACCTTCATCGCGTATCTGTTCACCGTCCTGCTCGTGCCGCCGGCCACCGTCGTCATCGCGATCAAGGAGAAGTCGCAGTGGGCCATGGGCGTCGTGCTCGGCGGGGCTTTCGTCGTCGCGATCCTCATCGCCCGCCTCCAGCAGGTCTGGAGCCAGCATGTCTGAGCCGGAGACCCAGCCCACGGCACAGCCCGACGAGCCCGCCCCCGACGCACCGCACACCGGACACGGCTTCGGCCGGGTGCTCGTCGCGGTCTACGGCCTGCTCGCCCTCGCGGCCACCGGCCGATCGATCCTGCAGATCAGCGAGTACTTTCACCGGGCCCCGGTGTCGTACGTCCTGTCGGCGCTCGCCGCCGTCATCTACCTCGTGGCGACGATCGGCCTGGCCCGTGGCGACGGCGCGTCGGTGCGCCTCGCGCGGGTGGCGCTCGTCGTCGAGCTGCTCGGGGTGCTCGTCGTCGGCACCCTGTCCTACGTCGTGCCCTCCGCCTTCCCCGACAAGACGGTGTGGTCCCACTTCGGGTCCGGCTACGGCTACGTGCCCCTCGTGCTGCCGATCGTCGGTCTCTGGTGGATCCACCACACCACGCGGGCCGGTGGCGGCACCGACGGAGCAGCAGCCGCCCGCCGCTAGGGTTGCGGCCATGACTTCGCAGCCCGCTGCCGCCGCCGCGACCGGGACCGGCCCCTTCACCGGCCCCTTCACCGTTCGTGAGATCAGCCCCGACGAGGCGCTCGACACGCTCCATGCCCTCGGCGGCAGCTTCCTGCAGACGCCCGCGTGGGGTCGGGCGAAGGCCGGCTGGCGCCGGACGCCGCTCGGCTGGTTCGACGCGGACGGCACCCGCGTGGGGGCGGGCCTGGTCCTGTCCCGCACCATCCCGCGCCTGCGGCGTACCTACGCCTACCTGCCGGAGGGGCCGGGCCTGCCGTGGGAGGCCGTCGCCGCCGACCCGGGTGCGTGGATCGACCCGCTCGTCGCGTGGGCCAGGGGCACCGGCGCGTTCGCGCTGCGCCTCGGGTTTCCGGTGGTGTCCCGCGTCTGGGACCGCGAGCCGGTCAAGAAGCAGGTGGCCGAGGGGGGCCTGCTCAGCTTCACGCGTCTCGAGCCCGCGGTCGACAACCCCGTGGCCCGGGGGCTCGAGGGCTGGCTCGGACGCCACCGCTGGCTCCCGATCGGCGGCGACGGTGTCGCCGTCGGCCAGCCACGCCTGCTCTGTGTCGTCGACCTGCGCGGGCGCACCGTCGACGAGCTGAACAAGGGCATGAACCAGCAGTGGCGGCGCAACGTCAAGAAGGCCGCGAAGTCGGGCGTGCAGGTGCGGGCCGTCGGGATCGAGGGTCTCGACACCTTCCACGACCTCTACGTTGAGTCGGCGCAGCGCGACCACTTCCTGCCGCGGCCCAAGCCCTACTTCGAGACGATGGCCCGCTCGTTCATGCAGGAGGGCGACGACCGCGACTCGCGCCCCCACGCCTGGTTCTACGAGGCCCACGTCGACGGTGACGTGCTCGCCTCGGCCCTGATGATCCGCTTCGGACCCACCTTCTCCTACCTCTACGGCGGCTCCACCGAGCGCAACCGCGACGCCCGCGCCTCCAACGCCCTGCAGTGGCAGGCCATGCAGGACGCGCTCGCGCAGGGCTGCGAGGCCTACGACTTCCGCGGTTTCAACACCTCCCTCGGGGCGACGAGCCCGCTGACCGGCCTGCTGCTGTTCAAGCTCGGTGCCGGCGCCGACGTGCGCGAGATGGTCGGGGAGCGCGAGCTGGTCCTGAGCCGGTTCTGGCACACCGCGTTCCAGCGTGCGATGGCACTGCGGATCGCGATCAACAAGCGACGCAGCTCCACCCGCGGCTCGGCCGACGACGCCGACATCTGACCCACGGAGGGCGTCACCGCCCGGAAACCCGTGCGACCGGGCGTCCTCGGCCCGCCTATCCTGTCCTTCATGTCCGACCAGCCCGCGAACGCCCCTGCGCGCTCGCGGCCACCGCGGCGCCGGGGGAGGGGCGGCCGGGCACCCCAGCAGGGCGGACGCGGTCCGACGCCGCAGGGTGAGCAGCAGCGCGACCAGCAACGCGACCAGCAGCGCGAGGCGCGGCGAGCGGCGCGTGCCGCCACGGTCCCGCCGATCAGCTACCCCGAGCACCTGCCGGTCGTCGACCGCCGCGACGACATCGCCGCCGCGATCCGCGACCACCAGGTCGTCGTCATCGCGGGCGAGACCGGCTCCGGCAAGACGACGCAGATCCCGAAGATCTGCCTCGAGCTGGGCCGCGGCCTCGACGGGCAGATCGGCCACACGCAGCCACGCCGCATCGCCGCGCGCGCCGTCGCGGAGCGCCTCGCCGAGGAGCTCGACGTCGAGCTCGGGCAGGCGGTCGGCTACCAGGTCCGGTTCACCGACCACGCCACCCGCGACACGCTCGTCAAGGTGATGACCGACGGCATCCTGCTCGCCGAGATGCAGCGCGACCGCGAGCTGCGCCGCTACGACACGATCATCATCGACGAGGCCCACGAGCGCAGCCTCAACATCGACTTCATCCTCGGCTACCTCAAGCAGCTGCTGCCGCGCCGCCCCGACCTCAAGCTCGTCATCACCTCGGCGACGATCGACCCACAGCGTTTCGCCGAGCACTTCGCCGACCCGGCCACGGGCGAGCCCGCGCCGATCATCGAGGTGTCCGGTCGCACCTTCCCCGTCGAGATCCGCTACCGCCCGCTCGTCGACCCAGACCGACCCGAGGCGGACGAGCGCGACATGGTGACCGGCGTCTGCGAGGCCGTCGAGGAGCTGTGGACCGAGCGGCACTCCGGCACGAGCAGCGACATCCTCGTGTTCTTCTCCGGCGAGCGCGAGATCCGCGACGCCGCCGACGCCCTCAACGGCATGAAGCTGCCCGTCACGGAGGTCGTGCCCCTGTACGGCCGGCTGTCGGCCGCCGAGCAGCACCGAGTGTTCTCCGCGCACACGGGCCGGCGGATCGTCCTGGCCACCAACGTCGCCGAGACCTCCCTCACCGTCCCTGGCATCCGGTACGTCATCGACACCGGCACGGCCCGCATCAGCCGCTACAGCCAGCGCACCAAGGTCCAACGGCTGCCCATCGAGCCGGTCAGCCAGGCCTCGGCCAACCAGCGCAGCGGCCGGTGCGGACGCGTCGCCGACGGCATCGCGATCCGTCTCTACTCCGAGGACGACTTCGACAGCCGTCCCGAGTTCACCGATCCCGAGATCCTGCGCACCAACCTCGCGTCGGTCATCCTCCAGATGACGAGCCTCGGCCTCGGCGACATCGCGCGGTTCCCGTTCGTCGACCCGCCCGACTCGCGCCAGGTCACCGACGGTGTCCGGCTCCTCGAGGAGCTGCAGGCCTTCGCGCCCGAGGACGACGCGGCGGGCGGTGGGCGGCGCCGCCCCGGCCGGCGGCTCACCCCGATGGGGCGCACCATCGCGACGCTGCCCATCGACCCCCGGCACGCGCGCATGGTGCTCGAGGCCGACCGGCGTGGTGTGCTGCGCGAGGTGCTCGTCGTCGTCGCGGCGCTGTCGATCCAGGACCCGCGCGAGCGCCCGCAGGACAAGCAGGAGCTGGCGAACGCGTCGCACAAGCGGTTCGCCGACGAGACGAGCGACTTCGTGTCGTGGCTCAATCTCTGGTCCTACCTCAAGGAGCAGCAGAAGGAGCTGAGCAGCAGCGCCTTCCGGCGGATGTGCAAGGCCGAGTTCCTCCACTACCTGCGCGTGCGCGAGTGGCAGGACCTGCACAGCCAGGTGCGGCAGGCCGCCAAGCAGGCCGGCCTCGACGTCACCCGGGGCAGCGTCCACGGCGAGTACGACACCGACGCCATCCACCAGTCGCTGCTCGCGGGCCTGCTCTCGCACGTCGGGGTCCGCGACGAGCAGCGCCGCGAGTACGCCGGCGCGCGTGGCACCCGGTTCGCGGTCAGCCCCGGCTCGGCGCTGTTCCGCAAGCAGCCGCAGTTCGTCATGGCCGAGGAGCTCGTCGAGACGAGTCGCCTCTGGGCCCGTACCACCGCGCGGATCGACCCGCAGTGGGCCGAGGACCTCGGCGCACACCTCGTCAAGCGGCAGTACTCCGAGCCGCGGTGGTCGGGCCGGCGCGGCTCGGCGATCGCCACCGAGCGGGTGACGCTCTACGGCGTGCCGATCGTCGTCGGGCGCACCGTCGGCCTCGGCCGGGTCGACCCTGAGCTGGCCCGCGACCTGTTCATCCGCCACGCCCTCGTCGAGGGTGACTGGAACACCGAGCACGCGTTCCTGCGCGCGAACGCCGCACTCGTCGAGCGGCTCGGCGAGCTCGAGGCGCGGACCCGCCGTCGCGACATCGTCGTCGACGACAGCACGCTGATCGTCTTCTACGACAAGCGCGTCCCGGCCGACGTCGTGTCGGGACGGCACTTCGACACGTGGTGGAAGAAGGCGCGGCGCACCCAGCCCGACCTGCTGACCTTCACCGAGGAGCTGCTCCTGCGCGAGAGCGCGGGGAGCCTCGCCGACGCCGACCACCCGACCACGTGGACGCAGGGCGAGAACGTCCTGCCCGTCACCTACCGCTTCGAGCCCGGCGCGCCCGACGACGGCGTCACGGTGCACGTCCCGGTCGACCGGCTCAACCAGGTGAGCACCGACGGGTTCGACTGGCAGGTGCCCGGGTTCCGCGAGGAGCTCGTGACCGCCCTGATCCGCTCGCTGCCCAAGCAGGTGCGCCGGCTCATCGTGCCGGCCCCCGACCACGCCCGCGCGGTGCTGCCCGAGCTCGACCCGACCTCGGGCCCCCTCCTGCCGGCGCTCGCGACCGCGCTGCGCCGACGCGCCGGGGCCGCGGTCTCGCCGGCCGACTTCGACTGGGCGCGCGTGCCCGAGCACCTGCGGGTCACCTTCTCGGTCGACGGCCCCGACGGCCGGCCGGTGGCCACCGGCAAGGACCTCGAGGCCGTCCGCGAGGTCGCCACGCCTCAGCTGCGACGGCAGGTGCGGCGCGCCGGCTCGAGCCTCGAGCGCACCGGCCTGACCGCCTTCCCCGACGAGGGCGTGCCCGAGACGTTCGAGAGCGCCGACGGGGTGCAGGGCTTCCCGGCCCTCGTCGACACCGGCGGCGCCGTCGACCTGCGGGTCCTGCCGACACGCGGCGAGGCCGAGGCCGAGCACCGCCTCGGCGTCCGGCGACTGCTCCTGCTCGGCATCACGCCGCCGTGGAAGCAGATCCTGGCCCGCCTCACCAACACCCAGAAGCTCGCCCTCGGGCACAACCCGCACGGGAGCGTCCCCGCCCTGCTCGACGACTGCCTGGCCTGCGCGGTCGACGCCATCAGCGCCGACGCCGCCGGCGCGTCGGGCCCCGGGTCGGGACGCGTCGACCACACGGTGCGCACCCGCGAGGACTTCGAGTGGGCGCTGTCGGCGGTCCGCACCCACACGACGGCCCGCGTCGTGCAGGTCGTCGGGCTCGTCGAGCCGATCCTGGCGCGCCACCTCGCCCTGACCAACCGCCTCGCCGAGCTCGACCGCTCCGCCGCCCCGGCGCTGCGCCCGGTGCTCGCCGACGTCCGCGCCCAGCTGCGCGAGCTCGTGCGCCCGGGCTTCGTCGCCGACACCGGCCTCGCGCGGCTGCCCGACCTCGAGCGCTACCTGCGCGCAGCGGGGCACCGGCTCGAGAAGGCCCCGGCCAACCTCGCGCGCGACGCCCAGGCCCTCGACCAGGTCGACCTCGTGGAGGGCCGGTACGCCGACCTGCTCGAGTCGTTGCGTCCCGCCCAGCGGGGGGCCCGGGAGGTCGTCGACATCGGCTGGATGATCGAGGAGCTGCGGGTGTCGCTCTTCGCCCAGACCCTCGGCACGGCGTACTCCGTGTCGCCGCAGCGGGTCCTCAAGGCCATCGCCAAGGTGGCCTCCTGACCGAGGCCGCGTACTAGCGTGGGACAGATGAGCGCTCGCCCCACCGCCGCCGGCGTCCGCACGGTCCGGGTACCGGGCGGGACGCTCACCTACGAGGTGTTCGACACCGGTACGGACGCCCCCACCGGCGCCACCCCGGCACCCGTCCTCTGCGTGCACGGCGTCTCGAGCCAGCGCCGCCTGTGGCTCTGGCTCGCCGACGCCTTGGAGGCCGCCGCCCTGGGGGCCACCGCCGTGCGTGCGCCCGGCGTGCGCCTGCTGGCGCCCGACCTGCGCGGCCGGGGCGACAGCGTCGCGGTCGAGGGACCCTTCTCGATGGACGTGCACGCCGACGACCTCGTGCACGTGCTCGACGACGCGGGTCTGGAGCGCGTGCACGTCGTCGGCATGTCGATGGGCGGGTTCGTCGCCGTGCACCTCGCGGCCCGCCACCCCGCGCGCGTCGAGAGCCTCGTCCTCGTCGACGGCGGCGTCCCGATGGACCCGCCTTCGGGCCTGACGCGCGAGACCGTCACCACCGCGTTCGCCGACCGCGTCGGTCGCCTCAAGCGCCGGTTCTCCGGCGTCGAGGAGTACCTCGACTACTTCTGCTCCACGACGGCGCCCCTGCTCGACCGCGACGACCCCGTCCTCCGGCGCTACCTGTCCCACGACCTGGCGGCCGACGGCACGGTCCGGCTCAGCGGCCGCGCGCTCGTCGACGACGCCGCCGACGCCTTCTTCGGGGAGCACCCCTGGGATGCGGTGCGCGTGCCGATAAGGTTCCTGCACGCCGAGTGGAGCGTCGGCGCCGGCAGCCCGCCGGCCTACCCGCTCCCGGTCGTCGAGCAACGGGCGGCCCGCTGCGTCCGCGTCGTCGCGGCGCGGCAGACCGACCATGCCGGCACGATCATGGGCGCCCCCGGCGCCCGGCTCGTCGCCGACCTCGTGAGGGAGGCCGTGGCGTCATGAACCACACCGCCGACGCGCACCCGGGCACCGACGGCCACGCGGTCGCGACCCGCCGTCTCGTCGAGGCCCTGGCGCGGACGCTTCCCGCCGACCGCGTCGTGACCGACCGCGACGTCGTCGCGAGCCTGTCCTCGGACGACGCCGAGTGGGCGTCCGTCGGTCGCGCTCTGGCGGCGCTGCGACCGAGGTCCGAGGCCGAGGTGGCCGAGGCCGTCCGCGTCTGCGCCGACCTGCGCGTGCCCGTCGTCCCGCGAGGCGCGGGCACGGGCCTGTCCGGCGGTGCGAACGCCGTCGACGGGTGCCTCGTGCTCGACCTGTCGCGGATGAGCCGGGTGCTCGAGATCGACGCGGACAACCTCGTGTGCCGGGTGGAGCCGGGCGTCGTCAACGACGACCTCAAGGCCGCGGTGCGCGAGCAAGGGCTGTGGTACCCGCCCGACCCGGCGAGCGCGCCGTGGTCGACGATCGGCGGCAACGTCGCGACGAACGCCGGCGGGCTGTGCTGCCTCAAGTACGGCGTCACCCGCGACTACGTCCTCGGGATGCGCGCCGTCGTCGGCGGTCCCGCCGGCTACGGCAGCGTCGTGCGCCTCGGACGGCGCACGGCCAAGGGGGTTGCCGGGTACGACCTGACGGCCCTCATGGTCGGGTCCGAGGGCACGCTCGGTGTCGTCACCGAGGTGACGCTCCGGCTGCGACCGGAGCTGCGCGGCACGGCCCGCACCGTCGTCGGCGCCTTCGCGAGCCTCGTCGACGCCGGCCACGCGGTCGCGTCGGTGACCCGACGCGGCCTGACGCCGGCAGCGCTCGAGCTGCTCGACCGCGAGTGCCTCACCGCCGTCGAGGAGTGGAAGCAGCTCGGCATCGAGGCCGACGCCGAGGCGCTCCTGCTGGCCCGCGTCGACACCCCGGGGGAGGGCGGCAGCGCGGAGGCGCAGGCCGTCGTCGAGGCCTTCGAGGAGGGCGACCCGCTGTGGGCGGTCGTGTCGAGCGACGACGACGAGGCCGAGGCGCTCTTCGCCGCGCGACGGCTGGCCTATCCGGCGCTCGAGCGGCTCGGGCCGGTGCTGACCGAGGACGTCTGCGTGCCGCGCTCGCAGGTCCCGGCGATGCTGTCGGCCCTCGTCGACATCGCCCGGCGCCACGACGTCCGGATGGCCACGATCGCCCACGCCGGCGACGGCAACCTGCACCCGCTGCTGCTGACCCCGCC
>JAEWFB010000348.1 GCA_023389095.1 Actinomycetes bacterium | reverse complement strand
GCCTCGGCGAGCTGCTCGTCGGCCGCACGGCGCTGCTCGTCGTCGACGACGTCACCCGGGACGGTGCTCTTGGCGGCGTCGCTCGGCTCGGACTTGCCGTCCTTCTTCAGCTCGTCGACCTCGGACTTGAAGACACGGGCCGACCGGCCCAGGCTGCGCGCCATGTCGGGCAGTCGCTTCCATCCGAAGAGCACGACGAGCACGACGACCACGATCATGATGTGTGCGGGGCTGAGGTTCCGCAGCATGGCGGCATCTCCTTGGAACGTCGATGGCCTCGTCCGGCTGTTCCGGGGCCACGGCCAGTGTACGTGTCGGGTGCGCGTGCCGGCCTCCCCACGGTGGCCTGACCACAATGTGGGCGAGCTTCTGGGGACGGCACGGCCGCAGGCGTCAGCCGCCGGGGTCGTAGGCGGCGAGGGCGGCGCGCGCCTCCCCCGCGACGGCGTCGGCCAGCTCGGGCGGGGAGACGACACGCGCCTCGCCGCCGAGGCGCAGGACGAGCCGCCGTACGAGGGCGGGGTCGGCGACCTTCAGCGTGACCCGCAGGGAGCCGTCGGCGAGCCGCTCGACGCCCTCGTTCGGGTAGTAGTCCGCGATCCAGGCGGCCCAGCGGCTCGCCTCGACGACCACGGTCAGGTCGTCGGCGCTCGGCACGAAGACGTCGTCGAGGTCGCGGGGACGAGCCTGCTCCGGTGGCGTGCCGTCGGTGTCGAGCACCTCGACCGCCTCGATGCGGTCGAGGCGGAACAGCCGCACGGCCTGGGCCCGGTGGCACCAGCCCTCGACGTACCACTGGGCGTCGAGGTTGACGATGCGCATGATGTCGACGTCGCGCTCGGTGCGCTCGTCGCGGGTGGCGACGTAGTAGTGCAGGTGCACGCGCCGACCGCGGGCGAAGGCGTCCTTGAGGGGCGCCATGGCCTCGTGCTGGCTGCCGTCGTCGAGGTCGAGCGCGATGCGCCCGGCCGGGTCGCCGGCGGTCGTGGCCACCGCCCGGCGCAGCTTGTCGAGGGTGCGCTCGGCGACGTCGGAGCCGACGAGGGTCGACCCGAGCGCCTGCAGGCCGGCGGTGAGGGTGATGGCCTCGTCACGCGTCAGGCGCATCGGCTCGGCGATGTCGTCGGCGTTGTCGAGGTAGATGTGGCCGCTCTCCCAGTCGGCGTCGATGAGCTCGGAGTGCCCGTAGCCCGGTGTGCCGCACACGAAGAGCAGCTCGAGGTCGTCGACGACCTGCTCCTGCGTGACGCCGAACTCGGCCGCCGCCTCGGCGATCGGCACGCCGCGGTGCTGGAGCAGCCACGGCACCATGTCGAGGAGCCGGCCGAGGCGCTGCGTGGCGGTCTCGGGCGGGCGGCGCGCCGCGGCGCGTCGGGTCTCGCTCATGCCTGCCCTCCCGGGTGTTCGTGGGCCTGCGCCGCGCCGGTGAGCGCGGTGCGGACGGCGTCGACGAGCTCGGCCGGCGACACCGCGAGGGCATCGACGCCGAGGGCCACGACGTCGCGGTCGGTGACACCCCTGCGGTAGGGCACCTCGACCTCGTCCCAGCGCCCGCCGAGCTCGGTGGTGCGCACGGCGTGCCGTCGCAGCGTGTGGCCGCGTCCGGTGCGCAGGCGCACGAGGGCGGTGCCCTCGGGCTCGGTGGGCTGGGCCTCGAGCGCCACCTCGGGCACGTGGTCGGCGGGCACGGCGTACGAGCCGGCGCGGCCCTTGCGGCGCACCTGGCCCTCGAAGCGGCTGAGGCGGAAGGCGCGCTCGTCCTGGCGGTCGACGTCGAACCCCGTGACGTACCAGCGCCCGTGCCAGTTCTTCAGCGCCCACGGCTGGACGTGCCGGGTCGTGACCGACCCGTCGTTCTTGCGGTAGTCGAAGGTGATCGGCTGAAGGGCCGTGACGGCGGCGTGCACGGCCTCGAAGGCCGGCTCCTTGGTGCGGATGCGCGGCTCGGCGCCGGCCGCGACCGACTCGTCGATCTCGACGCCGGCCAGGCGCAGCTTGCGCAGGCCGGCCGAGGCCGCCCCGGAGATGCTCGCGGTCGACCACGTGCGTGCGGCCAGCGCGAGGGCGGCGACCTCGTCGGGCTCGAAGGCGATGGCCGGCAGGGACGTCTCGTTGGAGTCGATGCGGTAGCCGACCTCGTCGTCGAAGAGGACGTCGATGACGGTCGTGGAGATGGGGATGCCCATCTCGCGCAGCTCGTCCTTGTCGCGCTCGAACATGCGGTCGAACGCCTCGTCGGAGCTCGCCTGGGCGTAGGCGGGCAGGGACTCGCGGATCCGCTGCTTCGACACCGGTCGGCGCGCGGACTTCAGCGCGAGGATGAGGTTGAGCAGCCGTTCGGTCTTCTCGGCCGAGGCGGACGCGGGCATCGACGACCTTTCCTGCTGTCGTGGAGCGGCTGGGCGGCGGGCAGTCCGACGCTACCCGAACATGCGATCGATAGGGTTCACCCATGATCCAGTGGCGCCGGGGTGTCGTGGCGCAGGTCCGGGCCCGCTGGGCCGGCGCGGTCGAGTACGCCGTCGAGCTCGACTCCGGCGAGGCGCTGCGCGCGCTCGGCTACGTCGACGCCGTCGGCGTCCTCGAGCCCGGAACCGGCGTCCTGCTCAACACGACCGCGCTCGAACGCGGCCTGGGTACCGGCGGGCTCGCGCTCGTCGTCGCAGCCCCCGACGCGCTGCCGGCGCCCGTCGCCGACGTCCACGCCGTGCCGGGACACCTCGTCAAGGCCCGCTACACCCCGACCCAGACGATGGTGCTCGGCGTCGACGAGCAGGACAGCGAGCACCATGCCGTGCTCCGCGACGCCGACGACCTCGCCGGGATGCCCGTCGTCGTCGCCGACCTGCACTCGAGCCTGCCGGCCGTGCTCGCCGGGCTCCGCGACGCCGACCCGGACCTGCGCGTCGCCTACGTCATGACCGACGGGGGTGCCCTGCCGGTCGACTTCTCCCGCACGGTCGCCGGGCTGCGCGCGGCCGGCTGGCTCGAGGCGTCGGTCACCGTCGGGCAGGCCTACGGCGGCGACCTCGAGGCCGTCAACGTGCACACCGGGCTCCTGGCGGCACGGCTCGTCGCCGGGGCCGACGTCGCGGTCGTGGCCCAGGGGCCGGGCAACCTGGGCACCGGCACCCGGTGGGGCTTCTCCGGCACCTCGGCCGGCGAGGCCGTCAACGCGGCCGGCACGCTCGGCGGACGCCCGGTCTGCGCCCTGCGCATCTCCGAGGCCGACCCGCGAGAGCGTCACTTCGGCGTCTCGCACCACAGCCGCACCGCCTACGGACGCGTCGCCCTCGTGCCCGCCGACGTCGCGGTCCCGCTCCTGCCGGGGCCCTTCGGTGACCGGGTCCGCGCCGAGGCCCGCCGGCTGTGCGACGCGTCGGGCGGGCGGCTCACGGCGCGGGAGGTCGCCGTGGACGGGCTCGAGGACGCGCTGCGGGCCACTCCCGTGGCGCTGCGGACCATGGGCCGCGGATACGACGACGACCGCGCCGGTTTCCTCGGCGCGGCCGTCGCGGGACGCTATGCCGCGAGTCTTCTCATCTCACGTCGTCGAGGTCGACGACGAAGATGAGGGTCTCGCCGGGACCGATGGCGCCGCCGGCGCCACGCTCGCCGTAGGCCAGGTGCGAGGGGATCGTGAGCCTGCGGCGTCCCCCGACCTTCATGCCCTGGATGCCCTTGTCCCAGCCGGGGATGACCATGCCGACGCCGAGGCGGAAGTCGAGCGGCGCGCCACGGTTCCACGAGGAGTCGAACTCCTCGCCCGTCGAGTGCGCCACACCGACGTAGTGCGCGCTCACCGTGTCACCGGCCTTGGCCTCGCGGCCGTCGCCCTCGATGAGGTCCTCGACGACGAGGTCGGCGGGCGGCTCCCCCTCGGGGAAGTCGATCTCGGGCTTGGTGCGGTCGGGGTCGAGTGCCATGCTGCGTTCCTCTTCCTCAGGTCGGGTGGTCATCGACCAGTCTGTCAGTCCGGGCGCCGGCCGTGCAGCCGGCCGGGCGCGGACCGCGGGGACCCGATCGCTCAGTACGCGTCGAGGATGTCGACGACGAACACGAGCGTGTCCGTGCCCGCGATCTTCGGCGGGCTCCCGGCCTTGCCGTAGCCGTCGGCCGGCGGGATGACGAGCAGGACGCGGCTGCCGACCTTCTTGCCGACGAGGGCCTTGTCCCAGCCCGGGATGACGGCGCCGACGCCGATCGGGAAGTCGGCGGCCTGGCCGTGCTGCCACGAGGAGTCGAAGACGGTGCCGTTCTTCCAGAGCACGCCGTGGTACTGCGCGGAGATCGTCTGGCCCTTCGTGACGACCGGCCCGTTGCCCTCGACGAGGGTCGCCTGCTGCAGCGTCGTCGGTGCGGCCGACTTGGGCACCGTGACCTTCGGCTCCTTGGCGGTGCCGTTGGGGAAGGTGACGGTCGGCAGGCCGGCGGGGCTGGCGGCCTGGGTGCCGTCGATCTTGGTCGGGCTGGGGTGCACGTCGGACACGTCGGCGACGACGACGATGGTGTCGGTGCCCGAGACGCCGAGCTGCTGGTTGCCGGCCGAACCGAAGCCCTTGGCCGGCGGGATGGTGAACGCGATGCGGCTGCCCTTGGTGGCCCCGATGAGGCCCTCGAGGAACCCGGGGACCACGTCGGTGCGACCGAGCCGGTACCCGTCGGCAGGACGACCGTCGGCGTAGCCGTTGTCGAGCAGCTTGCCGCTCGTGCCGTTGTAGATCTGAGCGCGCAGCACGACGGTGTCGGCCTTCGTGGCGGCCGCCCCCGTGCCCGGGGTCAGCACCTTGTGCTCGACGTCGGTGCTCTTGATCGGCGTGGCGCCCAGGGCCACCTTGGGGGCGGTCTTGAGGTCGACGGGACCGGTGGCCGTGACGCCCTTGAGGGCGACCGACGCGGCCGACGTCGACGCGGTGCTCTGGCCCGAGCCGCCGGACTGCGAGCCGCAGGCGGTCAGGGCAGTGGCGCCGAGGGCGAGGGCGGCGAGGACGGCGGCGGTACGGGCCGCGGGGCGGGGGGAACGCACAGGGTGACTTCCGTTCGGGTCTGGCGGTCAGGACGGTGCCGGTCGGAGGGGCGGCAAACCCGGCCACTGTAACGCCGACGACTATCCGGCACCCACAGCGTCCTGACAGGTTGTCTGGGAACCCGGTGTGAACCGGGCGCGAACGGACCTCGGGCGTCAGAGCGGGCGCTGCACCACCGGCGAGCGCTCGATGGTCTCCATGAGCCGCTCGACGCGCTCGTCGACGGAGCGGAACGGGTCCTTGCACAGGACGGTCCGCTGGGCCTGGTCGTTGAGCTTGAGGTGCACCCAGTCGACGGTGAAGTCGCGACCGTGCGCCTGCGCCGCCCGGATGAAGTCGCCCCGCAGCTTGGCCCGGGTGGTCTGCGGCGGCCGGACCTTGGCCTCGAACACCTCGACGTCGGAGGCGACGCGCGCGGCACGGCCGTGCCGCTGCAGGAGGTAGTGCAGGCCACGCCGGCGGTTGATGTCGTGGTAGGCGAGGTCGAGCTGCTGGATGCGGGCGTCGCCGAGCCCGAGCCCGTGCTTGGCGCGGTAGCGCTCGATGAGCCGGTACTTGATGACCCAGTCGATCTCGGTCTCGATGGCGCCGAGGTCACCGGCCCCGATCGCGTCGATGGCCCGGCCCCAGAGGTCGATGACCTGCTTGGTGTCGGGGCTGTCCATGCCCTCGCGGTCGACGAACTCGATGGCCTTGTCGAGGTACTCCCGCTGCATGTCGAGGGCCGACAGCTCCCGGCCGTTGGACAGGCGCACCAGCGCCCGGCCCGTCGGGTCGTGGCTCATGGTGCGGATGGCCCGGATCGGGTTCTCCATCGAGAGGTCGCGCATGACGACCCCGGCCTCGATCATCCGCAGCACGAGGTCGGCGCTGCCGACCTTGAGCAGGTTGGTCGTCTCGGACATGTTCGCGTCGCCCACGATGACGTGCAGCCGCCGGTAGCGCTCGGCGTCGGCGTGCGGTTCGTCACGGGTGTTGATGATCGGACGGCTGCGGGTCGTCGCCGACGACACGCCCTCCCAGATGTGGTCGGCGCGCTGGCTCACGGCGAAGGAGGCGCCGTGCGCGGTGGCCACGACCTTGCCGGCCCCGCACGTGATCTGCCGGCTGATGAGGAACGGGATGAACATGTCGGACACCCGCTGGAAGTCGCCGGTGCGCCCGAAGAGGTAGTTCTCGTGGCAGCCGTAGGAGTTTCCGGCCGAGTCGGTGTTGTTCTTGAAGACGAAGATCTCGCCCTCGACGCCGTCGTCGCGCAGGCGCCCCTGGGCGTCCTCGACGAGTCCCTCGAGGATGCGCTCGCCGGCCTTGTCCTGGATGACGAGCTCGCGCACCGAGTCGCACTCGGCCGTGGCGTACTCCGGGTGCGAGCCGACGTCGAGGTAGAGGCGGGCGCCGTTGCCGAGGAAGACGTTGCTCGAGCGCCCCCAGGCGACGACACGGCGGAACAGGTAGCGCGCCACCTCGTCCGGCGTGAGCCGCCGCTGGCCCTGCGTCGTGCAGGTGACGCCGTACTCGTTCTCGATCCCGAAGATCCGCCGCTCCATGCACCAACTCTAGGCACCGTCTTCCGCCCCCGGCGTAGGACGTGCCGCGTTCGGTGCGCCGGACCCGCGCCGCGTGGTGTGCTGGCCCCATGAGCTCACCCGCGGCATCGGTCCTCGTCCTCGGCGGCACCTCCTGGCTCGGCGGGCGCGTCGCCGCCCTGGCCCGCGAGGCCGGCCACGACGTCACGTGCCTGGCCCGGGGCGAGTCCGGCACGGTGCCGGAGGGGGCCGCGCTGGTGCGCGCCGACCGGTCCCGCCCCGACGCGTACGCCGCGCTTCCCGACCGGCGCTGGGACCTCGTCGTCGACGTCGCGCGGCAGCCCGGGCACGTGCGCGGCGCGGTCGCGGCTCTTTCGGACCGCGCGGACGCGTGGGCGTTCGTCAGCTCGTGCTCGGTGTACGCCTCGCACGCCGACCACGCCGCCGACGAGTCCGCCGCCGTGCTCCCGGCCCTCGAGGCCGACGAGGCGAGCGCCGAGCAGTACGGGGAGGGCAAGGTCGCGTGCGAGCAGGCCGTGCTCGAGGCCCGGGACGGCGCCGCCCTCGTCGCGCGCTCGGGCCTCATCGTCGGTTCGGGCGACCCGAGTGAGCGCTTCGGCTACTGGCCCTCGCGCTTCGCGCTCGCCGCCCGCGACGGCGGCCCGGTCCTCGTGCCCGAGCAGACCGGCAGGCCCGTCCAGTGGGTCCACGTCGACGACCTCGCCGCGTGGCTGCTGTCGGCCGGGCTGGCCGGCAGGACCGGCGTCCTCAACGCGTCGGGGGCCGCGACGCCCCTCGGCTCGGTGCTCGACGCGGCCGCGGACGCGTCGGGGTTCGCCGGCGAGCGCGTGCCCGTGAGTGACGCCGAGCTCGCCGCCGCGTCGGTCGAGGAGTACATGGGGCCGCGCTCCCTGCCCCTGTGGCTGCACGACGCCGACTGGCTCGGCTTCCAGGACCGCGACACCTCCGCCGCCCGCTCGCTCGGCCTCGCGCAGCGCCCGCTCGCCGACACCGTGCGCGACGCCCTCTCCTGGGAGGAGCACCTCGGGCTCGACCGTCCGCGGGTCCGGGCCGGGCTCGACCGGGCCGACGAGCTGGCCGTCATCGCCGGGCTGCCTTCGCGCTGAGACGGACCCGGATCAGGCGGTCGGGGCGAGGTTCGCGTAGTCGGATCGCGCCACGGGCGAGGACACGAGGGCGCCCCGCGCGTCGGGGACCGGGACGACGCGGCCGCCGCTGACCAGCTGCACGTCGCTCGCGAGCGTGTTGGCGCTCACGGTGAAGACGATCTGGGCGACGGCCAGCTGCTGGTCGCGCAGCGCCAGCCGGTCGAAGCCGGTGGGCACGGTGACGCGCGCCGTACCCTCCATCGTCAGGTCGGCGGTCAACGAGCGCGTCGACACCGGCAGCGCGGAGCGCAGCCCGTTCGCGAGCTCGACCTCGTTGAGCGGCTGGGTCAGCGCGTCGAGGACCGGACCCATGCCGATCCCCTCGGGCACGGTCCGGGTGACGCGCTGGAGCCGGTCCCCGCGCACGAGGTAGACCTGCATCGTCAGGGGTACGGCGTCGGTGCGCCGGGTGCTGCTGACCCCGTCCGGGCTCGGCGGCGCGGGCAGCTGGAGCGGCACCGGCGCGGACTGCGGCGTCAAGGTGCACGCGCCCGGCAGGAGAGCGGCCACCAGGGCCAGTC
>JAEWFB010000322.1 GCA_023389095.1 Actinomycetes bacterium | reverse complement strand
CCGTCGTCCAGCGCCTCCTCAAGCGCGCCGAGATCGAGGGCCGCGCCGATGACACCGAGGAGGTCATCCGCGAGCGCCAGGCGATCTACCGCAAGGAGACCGCGCCGCTGGCCGCGCACTACCAGCTCGCCGGCCTGCTCGTGCAGGTCGACGGCATGGGCGAGGTCGACGAGGTCACCGACCGCGTCATCGCGGCCCTGCCGCAGCACTGAGCGCACCCGCGCCCTCCACCAGCACGAACCACCGCGAAGGACGACGAGCAGACCCGTGTTCGGACGCAACCGACTGACCGGCCGCACCGACGAGCAGCTGCGCCTCATGCGTGAGGCGGGGCTGCTCGTCGGGCGCACCCTGGAGATGCTCCGGGGCGAGGTGCGCGAGGGTGTCACGACGCTGCAGCTCGACGCCCTCGCCGAGGAGTTCATCCGCAGCCACGGCGGCGTCCCGAACTTCCAGCTCGTCCCGGGCTACCGCCACACGCTGTGCACGAGCGTCAACGAGGAGGTCGTCCACGGCATCCCCGGGGGCCGGGTCCTGCACGCCGGCGACGTGCTGTCCGTCGACTGCGGCGCCGAGGTCAAGGGCTGGAACGGCGACGCCGCCTTCACCACCGTCGTCGGGGGCGCCGAGGCGGCTCGGCCCGAGGACCTCCACCTCATCGAGGCCACCGAGGCGAGCCTCTACGCGGGCATCGCGGCGATGCGCGTCGGGGGTCGGCTCTACGCCGTCGGCGACGCCGTGGAGGCGAGCATCGAGGCGGCCGCCGATCGCGACGGGCACACCTACGGCGTCATCGACGAGTACGTCGGCCACGGCATCGGGCCGCAGATGCACATGGACCCGCAGATCCCGAACTACGCGGTGCGAGAGAGCGGCCCGAAGCTCGTCGACGGGTTCACCGGGGCCATCGAGCCGATGGTGACCCTCGGTACGAGCGACACCCGCGTCCTGTCCGACGAATGGACCGTCGTCACCACCGACGCCTCCCGCGCGGCCCACTGGGAGCACTCGGTCGCGGTGCGCGAGGACGGCCTGTGGATCCTCACGGCCGTCGACGGCGGCAAGGAGGCGCTCGAGCGCCTCGGCGCCCCGTACGCGCCGCTCGACTGAGCTGCACCCACCCGCGTCCGACCGCCCACCGGCGTCCGGCACCGCGTAGCGTGCCGCCCGTGACCCTTCCCCGCAGCACCCCCCACGCCCAGGACGTCGACGCCTCGGGCCTGCTCGCGTTCGTCGACAGCGTCGAGGCCGGCGGCCTCGGCCTGCACAGCCTCATGATCGCCCGGCACGGGCACGTCGTCGCCGAGGGCTGGTGGCGCCCGTACACGGCCGACCGCGTCCACCTCGGCTACTCGCTGTCGAAGACGCTGACGGCCACGACCGTCGGCTTCCTCGTGCAGGAGGGACGGCTCTCCCTCGAGGACCGGATCCTCGACCACTTCCCGGAGTACGACCCCGCCACGGTGCCGGCCGGCTGGCACGACGTGCGGGTCAAGCACTGCCTCTCGATGACGGTCGGGCACGAGGAGGACGCGTGGGCGGACGTCTTCGACCGGATGAGCGGCGTCACCTGGGGAGAGCGTGACGACTGGGTGCCGCGCGTGCTCGCGACCGTGCCCACGCGTGAACCGGGAACGCACTTCGCCTACAACCAGGTGGCCACCTACCTGCTGTCGGTGGTCGTCGGCCGTCTCACCGGCACGGGCCTGGCCGACGCGCTGCGGCCGCGGCTGCTGGCACCGCTCGGGCTGCCCGACGTGCCCTGGCACCGTGACCCGCTCGGGCGCGAGCTCGGGTTCACCGGGGCGCACCTGACGACGGAGGGCATCGCCTCAGTCGCCCAGCTCTACCTCGACCGTGGCCGCTGGCAGGGCCGCCGGCTGCTGCCGGAGGCCTGGGTGGAGGAGGCGACGCGCGCCTTCGGCCCGCTCGCCGAGGACCCCGCGACCGAGCCGGACTGGGCGCGCGGCTACGGCTACTCGTTCTGGATGCAGCGGTACGGCTACCGGGGTGACGGCGCCTACGGCCAGTTCCTCGCCGTGCTGCCCGAGCACGACACCGTCGTCGCGGTGACCGCCGAGCAGGCCCGGATGCAGTCGACCCTCGACGCGCTGTGGGAGCACGTCGTGCCGGCGATCGGGCGCCCGGGATCGCCGACCGCCGACGCGGCGCTGGCCGAGCGGCTCGCGGGCCTCGAGATCCCGGCGATGGCGGGGGAGGCGCTCGGGCCCGACTACGCCGAGTTCCAGCGCTCCGGCGCCTCCGACCTCGCCGTCGAGTACACGGCCGTGTCGGTGGCGCGGGCCGAGGGCGGGCACACCCTCGGGCTCCTGCGCGGTGACACGTGGCTCACGGTGCCGGTCGCCTCGGGAGGGTGGCGCGAGTCCGAGCTCGTCGGCGGGGGAGCGACCCTTCCCGTCGTCGCGAGCGGCGGCTGGGTCGACGAGGACACCTTCCGGGCCGAGGTGATCCCCATCGAGACGCCGCACCGCTTCCGCGTCGAGGCCCGGCTGCGGGGCGGTGACGCCGACCTGACGTGGCGGATGGTGCCGCTCACCGGCCACGACCCGCTCTGGCTGGCCACCCGCTGGGCCTGACCGGGCACCGACCGCGACGTTCCCGCGAAAACGGGGGGTGCGTTGTCGGTGGGGAGGCGCAGAATCGGGGGGATACGACGACGCGTCGGAAGGGGACGGACATGGCCGGGGACGAGCAGGCAACCGAGCGCACGGCGGCACGACGGGCGGACGCCTCCGTCGGCGACGGCGCGGCCGTGGACGCGTCCGCCGGCGTCGCGGCCGGGGCAGCCCCGGGCGCCGCGACGGGCCCGGCGACCCGTGCCGTCCCGGTCGGCGGCGTCCCCGAAGGACACAACCCGTGGCCGGCCCTGTGGGCCATGGTCATCGGATTCTTCATGATCCTCGTCGACTCGACGATCGTCTCGGTCGCGACGCCGGCGATCATGCGCGGCCTCGACTCCGACGTCAACGGCGTCATCTGGGTCACCAGCGCCTACCTGCTCGCGTACGCCACCCCGCTGCTCATCACCGGCCGGCTCGGCGACCGGTACGGGCCGAAGAACCTCTACCTCATCGGGCTGGCCGTCTTCACGGCCGCGTCCCTCTGGTGCGGCCTGACCACGACGATCACCATGCTCGTCGTGGCCCGCGTCGTCCAGGGCCTCGGCGCCGCGATGCTGACGCCGCAGACGATGGCGGTCATCACCCGCACGTTCCCGGCCACCTCACGCGGCCAGGCGATGGCGCTCTGGGGCGCCACGGCCGGCGTGGCCATCCTCGTGGGCCCGATCGTCGGTGGGCTGCTCGTCGACGGCCCCGGCTGGGAGTGGATCTTCTTCATCAACGTCCCGGTCGGCATCATCGGCTTCGTCCTCTGCAGCCGTCTCGTGCCGCACCTGCAGACCCACAGCCATACCTTCGACTGGCTCGGCGTCGTGCTCTCGGCCGTCGGCATGTTCCTGCTCGTCTTCGGGGTGCAGGAGGGCGAGACCTACGACTGGGGCACCATCAGCGGCGTCATCTCGGTGCCGTTGCTCATCGGCGCGGGTCTCGTGGTGCTCGCCCTGTTCGTCGTCTGGCAGGCCCGCAACCGCCGCGAGCCGTTGCTGCCGCTCGGGCTCTTCCGCGACCGCAACTTCTCCCTGGCCAACATCGCCATCACCACGATCGGCTTCTCGATCACGGCGATGGGCTTCCCGTTCATGCTCTACGCCCAGGTGGTCCGCGGCCTGACGCCGACGCAGTCGGCCCTGCTGCTCGTGCCGATGGCGGTCATCAGCGGTGGCCTCGCGCCGGTGGCCGGCCGGATGGCCGACCGGGTGCACCCGCGGGGCATCACCGCGGTCGGCATCGCGCTGACGTCGGCCTCCCTCGTGTGGGTCGCGCTCATCATGAAGCCCGAGACGCAGACCTGGCAGCTGCTGCCGCCGATGGCCCTCATGGGCCTGGGCAACGCCTTCATGTGGGGCCCGCTCGGTGCGACCGCCACGCGCAACCTGCCGCTGCGTGCGGCCGGTGCAGGCTCCGGTGTCTACAACACGACGCGCCAGGTGGGTGCGGTGCTCGGCAGCGCCGCCATCGCCGCGCTCATCGAGGCCCGGCTCGCCGCCGACCTGCCCGGCATGACCGCCGGCGCGGGTGGGATGCAGCAGGCCTTCGGCCGCACGCTGCCGCCACAGGTGCGTGAGGGCTTCTCGAGCGCCATGAGCGAGGCCATGCTCCTGCCCGGGCTCGTCCTGCTCGTCGGTGTCGTCGCCGTCCTCTTCTTCGAGCGTCCGCAGACCCATCCGGCCTGAGGCGACGAGCTCCCGAGCCCGCCGGCACATCTCGCGTGACGACGGGGCTGCGTCAGCGACCGAGGCGCCCGGCGCGGCCGCCGACGTGCACGACCAGCCGCTCGGCGACCACCCGGGCGTTGGCCTGGAGCACGTCGAGCGGCACGCGCGGGAGGTTCTCCTCCCAGTCGATGAGGGGTGAGCCCCGGAACTGGAGCATCCGGGCGGGCCTGCCGAGGAAGAACAGGTGCAGGTGGGCGCCGCCGTCGCCGTACTTGGCCAGCTGGACGCGTCCCACGCTCGGCACGTGCTCGACCCCGTCGGAGACCGCGACGACGAGCTGGCCCATCTCGGCCGCGAGGTCGCCGGGCAGGGACGGCAGGTCGTGGTGCTCGAGGGGCATGAGCATGAGCATGACGGGCAGCCCGGTGTCGGTGGTGAGGGTGAGGCGCCAGCGGTCGTTGTGCCACACGAGCCGGGCGTCGGCCTCCGGCGTGGCGTCCGGCTTCGTCGCGCCGGGCTCGGCGCACCAGCAGTCGGCCGCCCGCTCGCCGCGCCGCGGTGGCTCCTGCTCGACCGGCGGCTGGACCGGCTTGAGGCGCAGGCTCTCGACCTCGTAGGGGTAGATGTCCCAGCCGGGCATCTCCTCCACCGCGACCGGCAGCCGGCCGTCGGCACCGGCGGCGGCGGCGATCCGTGCGTGGTAGTCCTCGACCGACTCGGCGGCGTCCGGTGGCGCCGTGACCGTGTCGGTGAGGTCGGGCAGGGCCGTCGCGTCGGTGCGCTCGCTCATCCGGCCAGTATGCCGTCGTGCCGACGCCCGTGCGCCCGCCGGTACGCGCACGGGGCGCGACCGGAGGTCCGGTCGCGCCCCGGGCACGACGGCGTGGGCGGGGTCGGGGGAGCGCCGTCAGGAGGGCTGCGGTGTCGTGCAGCCGATCCGCGGGTCGATGCCCACGTAGTTGAGCGGGCCGGCGACGATCGTCACGGCCGCGCTGGCAACGCGGCTGCAGCTCGGTGCCGAGGAGCCGAAGTAGCCGCGTTGGAACGCGGCGATGACGCCGATGAGAAGCCAGACGAGGACGACGACGGACGTGATGCGGGTTCCGGCCCGCGTGCGGACTGCCATGGTGACCTTTCGTGGAGGGCTCCGCCGGCGGCGGAGCGGTCGGTACGGCTGGTGCCGGCCGCGCGGTGACCGGGCCGTCCGGACGTCCGGGGGCGGCCGCGGTCCCCGCTGGACCGGCGGCGTGGTCGACGCCCCCGCGAGGACCACCACCGGGACGCGTACCCGCTGCGACCCCGATGCCCTCACGGGACCCTCCCGACCTGGGGCCGGTTCGGCGCCGCGACGACCCGGAACGCGGCACCATGGAGGGGTGGGCCCGCTCACCGACTACCTCGCCGACCTGCCCGAGCCCGACCAGCAGGCGCTGCGCCACGTCGCCGACCTCGCGCGCCGCCTCGTCCCCGAGGCGGAGGAGGGCACGAGCTACGGCATGCCGGCCCTGCGTCTCGGTGGCCGTCCCCTCGTCGGGTTCACCGCCGCGAAGGGCCACCTGTCGCTGTTCCCCTTCAGCCCGGCCGTCGTCGACGCCGTACGGGCGGACCTCGACGGCTTCTCGCTGTCGAAGGGGACCATCCGTTTCGGTCCCGACCAGCCGCTGCCGGACGCCGTCGTCGAGCGTGTCGTCGCCCTGCGTCGAGCCGAGCTGGAGGGCTGAGACGCGCCGCTCGTGAGCGCACCCCTTCCCTCCGTCGCCGATTTCGGCTATCGGGCCACGTGGCGTAGTCTTGTGCGTTGGGTGTCGTGTGCCGCGACGCCCGGTCTTCGCCTGCGCCCCGTGCGTGGGCACCACGGCACACTCGAGGTCGGGCCACACCGCGGTCCGGCCACCGACAGATTGATGGAGGACATGGCCAAGAAGGACGGTGTCATCGAGATCGAGGGCACGATCGTCGAGGCTCTCCCGAACGCGATGTTCCGGGTCGAGCTCACCAACG
>JAEWFB010000313.1 GCA_023389095.1 Actinomycetes bacterium | reverse complement strand
CGTAGTCACGGTCGAGCCCCAGCACGAACCAGTCTCCCGTGTCGGTCGTCGCGGCGAAGACGTACGTCGTGGCGGTGATGGTCCCGGGATGGGAGGCGATGGACACGCTCGCCCGGTCCACAAGCGCCTGCGGAGGAGTCCCGCAGCTGGGCGTCGCCGCGGCGGGGGCCGGGACAGCTGCGGTGGAGGTTGAAGGCGCGATGGAGGTGGTGGTTGTGATCGGCGAATTGCTGGAGGTCATGCCAGGCGCCGAGGTGCTGCAGGCGGTCAGCGCCCCTATCGCCGTGACGAGCGCGAGCACGCGTCCGGTGGTCCCCTGTGTGTGAGTCATGGCCGCGACCCTAGAGGAGAGACGTCCTGCCAGATCGCTGCCGCATGGCTCAGGTTGCATCTATCGCTCATCGGCGGATCCGCGCGGACAGCGGCATGATGGGGTGCCGTGGTGCATGCTCAACGGGCGCCTCGGCGTCACGTTCGAGGTCGGGTTTACCCATGCCGGTCCTCATGACAGGAAGGTCGGCGCGCGAGGCGCGACGCCCGACCCGGTGACGCGAAGTCTCATCTCTGAGGCCGGGTCGAGCGTCGGCGTTCGGCGCGCCTTGGGGTCCCTGCTGGCGGCCGCGTGGGTTCGAAGCCGAGGACCCCAAGGCTTGCCAGCCGATAGCCCATGCACCTGGGAGGGTTTAGGCGCGACTCGGGCCATGTTGACCTCCGCCGGGTCTTGGTCCCCCTCACCCGCAGGAGGGGCTGGCCCTTCGACTCTAGATCGCTAGCGAGTGCATGGTGGCGCCTTCCGGGGATGTCCCCCTTCGAACTCCCGGTCGCAACGCGGCATCGACGAGGTCGACGCCCGTATCGTTGAAACCCGTTCTGCTTCCGGGTTCAGACATCAGCAACCGACTGTCAGTAGTTCCAAAGGCCGACCGTGATGAGCGCCGACGCGGCCCCCTTGAACGAGAACCTGTGTGAGGGTGTGGAGGACCCCTTCGACCTCGCCGCCCTGCTCGCGGCCGAGCGACGCTAGTCCGTTCACCTGCGCGTTGCCCTGATGAACGCCTGTGTCCTCGGTATGGCCATGGGCATCCTCGTCGATCGGCGCAGGTGCACCCCTGGTCACGCCTTCCACACCCTCGTGCGGGTCAGCCAGCATCAGAAGCGCAAGTTGCGCTTGGTCGCGCATGACCTGCTTGTGACGGGGGAACTTCCTGACCTCTGATGAGCGGCAGCACTGAGCGGCCGCAGCAGTGAGGTGTGGGCTGGTTATGGCCGCGAGCACTGATTCGGATATGCCGGTGAGGTTGCGGCGTTCGAGCCGGACGTAGTACCCCGACCAGCGGCGCGACCTGGTCACGGCGCAGCGCCCTCCACCCCCGGCGCAGCCCAACAGGCGCTCCGACTCGGCGCCCAGACGCTCCGATGAACGCGCGGTCATCGCATGACAGGAAGGGCGCTTTCCCTACTTTGCTGCGCTAACTGCGAGCGGGCACGGCCAACGGGCTCCCGGCCTCGGGCGGGCGGCCATTCCAATTGCGAGCTCACCGCATTCCGGAACTCAGTAGTAGCGGGCCAGACGAATTACCACAACGGCAGGTCAGGACTAAAGTTCCGACGTCCCAGAGGCCCGGGCGCTCGCTGTCCGCATGGGGGCTCCCCACGGGCGGGCGGCGCCGCGCGCCCAGTATGCCTGACCGCGTGGCCGCCCCGGTCGCCGTCCGCGGCGTCGCCGTCGCCGTCGGTGTCGCGAACCTGGTGCGAGCCGGGCGTGCGCTCGGCTGTGGTCCTCGCCACCTGCTCCCACGGTGGGAGCAGGTGGCGAGGGCATCCCGGCTGCATCTTCCTGCAACCACCGCGCGGTGAGCCCCAGGGGCCGTGGCGGCCACGTACCGTGCTCGCACACCGGGCCGGGGGTCACCTCGGCCGGTCCGGCGTGACCGACTCCCGACGTGCGCGGGAGCCAGCCGTTCGACAGGGGATCCAGATGACACAGACTCACCGACCAGCCGTGGCCCGTCCGTCGCCGCCCACCGGGGGCATCGCGCTCGACCGTACCGACTGGCGGCGCGGGTTCGACCTCGCCGCAACGGGACTCGACTGTCGCGAGTGCGGCGCCCGCGTCGGGGTGCGCCCGGAGCTGGCCGAACGACACCGGCGGTGGCATGCCGAGCTGACCGGCCTGCTGGGCGCGGACGACGCCCCGGACCGGCCTGACACCGGGGAGTGACGCGCGGGCGACGTAGGCGACCTGCTTGCGGCACTCTTGCGGAAATCTTGCGAAACCGCCACGAACCGGTCGGACATTTCCGACACTGGGTGTGTTTCCACTCGCTGTCCCCCGGAGCCCCGCATGTTCTTCACGTCCCGCCCCCGTCCCGACCGTCCGTCCCGCCGCGTCCGCCCGACGCGTGTCGGGCGGCTCGCCGGCGCGCCCGCGCGCGTCGCCGTGACGACGGTCGCGCTGGTCGCCGCTGCCGCCGGAGCCCTGGCCATCGCGCCGGCAGCGGCGGCCGCGTCGACGGTCGCGGGCCCGGACACCCGGGCGATGTGGGTCTGGGACACGAGCACGCCCGCGGCCACCGTCGACCTCGCCGTCAGCACCGGCATCGACCAGCTGTTCGTCGCCGTCCCGCCGAACGTCGCCACGTCGAGCCAGCTGCCCGACCTCAAGGACCTCGTGGCCCGGGCCCGGGCCGCCGGCATCCGCGTCGACGCCCTCGGCGGCGACCCGGGCTGGGTCGACAACCCGTCGTGGGTCGTCACGTACTGGCTCAAGCCCGCCCGGAACACGGGCCTGTTCACCGGTGTCCACATCGACGTCGAGCCCTACTCGACGCCGGCCTGGACCACGGACCAGCCCACCGTCGTCGCCAAGTACCTGACCCTCCTCGACAAGCTCAAGGCCAGCGCCGGCACGAGCCCGATCGAGGCCGACATCCCGTTCTGGTTCAACCAGGTCCCGGCGAAGGCCAGCGGGGGAGGCGCCTCCACGCTCGACCGCGAGATCATGAAGCGGACCGCCGGCGTCACGGTCATGTCCTACCGCAACACGGCCACCGGCCCGGACGGGACGCTCGACATCGCCACGGCCGCGCTCGCCGCCGGCGCCTCGCTCGGAAAACCGGTGCGCCTCGGCCAGGAGACGAACTACCTCGGCAGCACGGCCGTGGACGCGAAGCAGACGTTCTTCGGCTGGACGCGCACCGACATGGAGGTGCAGCTCGAGCAGCTCGTGTCCGGTGCCTCTGCCTACGCGACGTTCGCCGGCCTGGCGATCCACGACGCGTCGGGCTACGCCGCCATGGCGCCCTGACGCGAGACTGGACCGACCGCGACCGACGGGTCTCAGTCGTCGAGCGAGGACACGTAGCGCGCCAGCGCCGTCCGGTCGGTCCCGAGCAGCTTGACGTCGGAGCCCAGCGCGTGGGACGCGTCGGCCGAGGTCAGCGTGTACGTCGACCCGTTGGCCTCCACCGTGACGCGGTCGAGGTTGCCGACGGTGCCGAGCAGGAGGGTCGCCTGCGGCGCGAAGTCCACGGGACCGCCTGCCTTGACCGGCGACGGGTAGCGCACGGTGAGCCCGTACGGCCTGGTGGTGGTCTGCAGCGAGATCGTCGGTGACCCGAGGGCGCTGAGGCCGCTGTCGCCGACGAGCGCGATGACCTTGCTGTTGTCACCGACGTGGGCGGTGCGGTCGGCCCACAGGGGCCCGATCGGATCCCTCGTTCGCGGACGGGGACCCGTCGACCACGACGGACCTGACAGGCTGGACCCCGTGTACGTCAAGGTCTGTGGTCTCAAGGACGCCGACACGGCCCGGGTCGCCGTCGACGCGGGGGCCGACGCGGTCGGAGTCGTCATGAGCGCAGGCAGCCCGCGCGACGTGACACCGGCGGTCGCGGCCGGGGTGGTCGAGGCCGTGGGCGACCGGGCCGACACGGTGCTCGTCGTGCGGAAGATGGCCGTGGAGGACGCGGTCGAGATGGCGAGGCGCATCGGCGTCGACGTGCTCCAGCTGCACGGTAGGTACACGGCCGCCGAGTTCTCCACGGCACGAGCGACCTTCGGCCGTATCTGGCGTGCCACGTCCCTCACCGGGTCGACCGACCTCACGGTCGGGGCCTGGGGTGAGGAGCTGCTCCTGCTCGATGCCCCCGTGGCCGGATCGGGTCACACCTGGAACCTGGACGCGCTCGAGCACCATCGCCCCGACGGGCGCTGGCTGCTCGCGGGCGGCCTCGACCCCGCCAACGTCGCCGCCGCCGTCGCGGCCGCGCGGCCGTGGGGCGTCGACGTCTCCAGCGGCGTCGAGTCGAGTCGTGGCGTCAAGGACGCCGACCTCGTGCGGTCCTTCGTCGCGGCCGCGAAGCGCGCTCCCGACGCCTGAGGCCGGCGGCGACAAAGTCCTGCCCGTCCGACCCCGTGGGCGTCGCCGAGGTGCTTGGGTGGGCTCACGCCTGCGCTTCCCGCAGGCGCTCGTCGCACAGGGGCACGGAGGTCGGTCGTGGACGCAGGGTCGCAGGTCGGGGGTTCGAAGCAGGACGGCGGGGTGGGAGCGGCGCGGACCGGGCCGCTCGGAGGGCTCGGAGGGCTCGGAGGGCTCGGAGCGAGTGACGGGGTCGGCTGGGCCGTCGCGGCCGGACTGGCCGTCGCCGCCGTGTTCGTGCCGGACGTCTTCCGAGGGGCCCTGTTCGTCGTCGCGGGACTCGTCGCGGCGGTGACGGGTTGCCCGCGATGGTTCGGCGTGCTTCTCGTGGCGGCGGGTGTGCCGATCCTGCTACTCGCAGCGGTGACGGGCTCCTACTGGTTCGGCTGACGCGGCTCGCCCGGTCCGGGCTCAGCGTGCGACGTCGAGGTCGTCACGTCGGTCTGCGGCATCGGGGACCGGTCGAGCCTCCGCGGGGTGTTGTCCGTGCGGACTGTCCGATTCGGACAGGTCCGGGTCGGCCCGTTGACGTCAGCCGGACGCGGTCGATGGACTCACGCTGCCGGAGGTGCGACCGCAGTGGCGCGGTGCCCGGCGCGACAGGGAGGACCGGCCCATGCGAGCGACCCCACCCGCACCACCTCGACGACGCAGTGGCCCACCCCTCGGATCCAGCCGTGGCAGAAAGGCGCTCGCATCAGGGGTCGCTGCCGTGCTCGCCACCGGTGTCGTGGCGACGCTCTCACCGGCGGTGCCCACGGCCCTCGCGGTACCGGCACTCCCGGCCGCCTCGCAGGCCGCCGCCGTGACCGACCCGGCCGCGTCGGTCGACCCGTTCGTCGGCACGGCGAACGCGGGCAACACCTACCCCGGCGCCGTCGCGCCGTTCGGCATGTTCTCGCTCAGCCCGCAGCAGCTGCGCTACGACGGCCCGACGTCGGGGGCCAACGCGGGCCGCGGCACGATGCGCACCACCGCTCCGAGCGGCTACCAGTACGGCGCCAACTGGATCTCGGGGTTCGGGCTCGCCCACGTGTCCGGAGCCGGGTGCTCCGGCATCGCCGGCGACGTGCCGATCATGCCGGTGACCACCGAGGTGACCACGGCGCCACCGGCGGCCGACGCCGCGGGCACCCCGTACCGCAGCACCTTCAGCCATGCCGACGAGTCCGCCTCGCCGGGCGCGTACACCGTCAAGCTCGCCTCGGGGGTCACCGCCGACCTCGCCGCCGCCGAGCGCTCCGGAACGGCCCGGTTCGCCTTCCCCGCAACGGGCTCGGCGGGTCTGCTCGTCCGTAGCTCCGACGGCCTCACCGGCAGCAGCGACGCATCGTTGACCATCGATGCGGCCCACCGCACCGTCAGCGGCTCGGTGACGAGCGGCAACTTCTGCGGGCCATTCACCGGCGACGGCATCCTCCAGCGCAGCTACTACACGCTGCACTTCACGATGCAGTTCGACCAGGCCTTCACCCAGGTCGGCACGTGGAAGGACGCGACGCTCTCGCCCGGCTCGACGACGGCCCGGGGCGGCACCGGCTACACCGGCGGGCTGACCTCGAGCGGCGGTGCCGCCAACGGCTACGCGCCGGCCGGCAAGGGTTCCGGTGGCTACCTCATGTTCGCCCCGGGCTCCACCGTCACCGCCCGCATCGGCATCAGCTACGTGTCCGACGCCGGTGCCGCGGCCAACCTCGCCGCCGAGGTCCCGGCGGGCGCGGGCGTCGACGACGTGCGCGCCACGACGCGTGCGGCCTGGAACACCGAGCTCGGCCGAATCGCGGTCGGCGGCGGCAGCGACGCCCAGCGCTCGACGTTCTACACCTCGCTCTACCACGCACTGCTCCACCCGAACCTCGCGAGCGACGTCGACGGCCGGTACGCGGGCTTCGACGGCCGTACCCACGTGCTCCGGTCCGGCCAGAAGGCGCAGTACGCGACCTTCTCCGGCTGGGACGTCTACCGCTCGCAGGTGCAGCTCGTGACGCTCCTCGACCCCACGCGCGGCAGCGACATCGCGACCTCGCTGCTCAACCAGGCCCAGGCCAACGGTGGCGTCTGGGACCGCTGGACCCACAACTCCGGCGGCACCCACGTCATGGTCGGCGACCCGTCGGCGGCCGCGCTCGCCGGCATCCTCGCCTTCGGCGGCACGGGCTTCCCGGTCGAGGAGGCCTTCGACTCGCTCGCCGCGGCGGCCAGGACGCCCACGCAGCAGGACTACTCGCGCGACGGCTGGAACGTCGCGGTCGCCGGCCAGCGGCCCTCGCTCGACCAGTTCCTGAAGTACGGGTTCTACCCCGAGGGCTGCAACGCCTGGGGCTGCCCGAACGAGACGCTGGAGATGGCCGCCGCCGACTACGGCCTCTCGACGATCGCCGCCCACCTCGGGGAGGACGGCGCGCAGCAGGAGTTCCTCCACCGCTCGCAGGCCTGGCAGCAGCAGTTCAACCCGAAGGCCACCGACGAGGGCGGCTACGTGCAGAGCCGGCTCGCGAACGGCAGCTGGGTGTCGGGCTTCGAGCCCGGCTCCTCCTACGGCTTCGTCGAGGGCACCGGCGCCCAGTACGTCTGGATGGTCCAGCACAACCCGGCCGGTCTCTTCGACGCCATGGGCGGCGCGGCCAAGGCGGTCGAGCGGCTCGACCGGTTCTTCAAGGACGCGAACGGCAGCTGGGTGCTCACCGGCCCGTGGGACGGCAACGTCCACGCCAACATGGACAACGAGCCCTCCATCGGTGCGGCCTGGCTCTACGACTACGCCGGCGCCCCGTGGAAGACCCAGGAGACCGTCCGGCAGACGATCAAGCAGCTGTGGCTCGACACGAAGGACGGCGTGCCCGGCGGCCCCGACGGCATCCCCGGCAACGACGACCTCGGGGAGATGAGCTCGTGGCTCGTCTTCGCGGCGCTCGGCCTCTACCCGCAGAACCCGTCACGGGCCGAGCTCGCCACGGCCGCACCGCTGTTCCCCACCGCGACCGTGACGCGGGCCAACGGCGTCACGCTGCGGATCAACGCGCCCGGCGCCGACCTCGACCACCAGTACATCGCGTCGATGCGGGTCGACAACGGCCTGACGACGCGGAACTTCTTGCCCGCCAAAGCGATCGAGAAGTCGACCACGGTCGACTACACCCTCTCGACGACGCCCGTGACGACGCGTGGCACCAAGCCGGCCGATGCGCCGCCCTCGGCGCGCGGCGGCGAGTCGCCCTACGTCGCGAGCCTGTCGTCGCCGACGACGACGTCGGTGCCCGGCGGACTGTCCCGCGCGGTGACGCTCGACGTGCACCGGATGAGCACGGACGCGCCGCGGACCGTGACGTACTCGGTGCGGGCCGAGGACGGCCTCGTTCCCGTCGTCGCCGACGGCGAGACGTCCGTCGGGGCGGGCGGCGACGTGTCCGTGCCGGTCGTCTTGCGGGTCCCCGCACCGACGCCGCTCGGCCGGCACACGGTGACGGTGACCTACGCCTCCGGCGGGCAGCGACTCGGCACCCTGACGTTCGACGTGGTCGTCGACAAGGCCGCCAAGAGCGTCCTGTCGACGGGCTTCGAGCCGGGGCAGGCGCAGCCGACACCGAACACGCGCCTCGACTCGACCGGGTTCGCGGAGTACTGCTGCTCGATCGGCGGCACCGAGACGAAGGCGCAGAGCGGCTTCGGCCACACCGGCAGCTGGGCGGTCATCTACTCGGGTCGTGCGGTCGCGCCGGGCAACCACGCCGACAACGTGCTGCTCGACACCGATACCCCGGTCGTGGCCGGCGACGTCCTGTCCTACGCCGTGCAGCCGCAGCGCGACGGCGGCCCCTTCGGCGGATGGGTGCAGAACGCGAGCCAGTACGTGTCGCTCGACCTGCTCTTCACCGACGGGACGCGCCTGTCCGACACCGGCGTCATCGCCTCCGACGGCCAGCCGCTCCAGCCCGAACGCCAGGGCACGGCGCTGACGCCCGACGCGTGGACGACCGTGCAGGTGTCGCTGCCGCAGGCGGTCGACGGCAAGACGGTCGACAAGGTGCTCCTGCGCTTCGGCACCGGTGACGTGGTCGCGACGGCTGGTCAGCAGGACGGCTACCTGCGCGGTTGGGTCGACGACGTCTCCCTGACGCGTCCGCTCCCGCCGCTCATGGTCACCGGCGTCGGCCGCGTGGGCGCGGTGGAGCGCCAGGCGATCTCGGCGGACGTCGCGACCTTCACGGGGGGCGTCGGGGAGGCTCCGGGCGACTTCACCGCGCGGGTCGACTGGGGCGACGGCACCGGACCCTCCGTCGCCACGGTCGCCCGCACCGATGACGGCAGCTGGACCGTCTCGGGCACCCACACGTACCGCAAGACCGGCTCGTACATCGCCTCGGTCGCGGTGACCGACGCGGCCGGCGTCACCGCGACGGCCACGGTCCCCGTCACGGTGACGAAGGTGGCGACGACGACCACCCCCTGACGTCGTTCTGCCCTCCGCGGTACCCCGACGGTCGCGCCCCTCCTCCGGGCGCGGCCGTCGGCGCGTGCCGGCGACCCTCGTCGACCCGGTCCTGACCGATCGGTTTGACGCTGACCGATCGGTCAGTGCACCATCGTTCCCATGAGCAGGCCACCCCGCGACGCCCTCCGGCGCGAGATCGTCGACGTCGCCCAGCGGATGTTCGCCGGCATCGGCTTCCGCGGCACGTCGCTGCAGATGATCGCCGACGAGGCGGGCTGCTCGAAGGCCGCGCTGCTCTACCACTTCAAGACGAAGACGACGATCCTCGAGGAGCTGCTCGACCCGCTCGTCGTCGACGTCGAGCGCATCCGCGCCGGCGCGCCCGAGCTCCCGCCGACCGACGCCGTGGCCTTCGCCCTCGAGCACGCCGCCGCCCTCGTCGTCAAGCACCGCAGCGCCATCGCGATGCTCCGCGGCCTCGAGGACATGGCCGACGAGATCACCGTCGTGGCGCGCGGCCAGGAGTGGGTCGACGAGCTGACCGAGGTCGTCGTCGCCGACGAGGACACCCTCGACCGGCGCGTCGCCGCCCATGCCTTCGTCGCCGGCCTGCTCGCAGCGTGCCTCTCCCTGCCCGACGTCGACGACGAGGACCTGTCCGGCGCCCTGCTGCGCCTCGGGGCCCGGATGTTCGACCGCGACCCGGCGAGCCTCACCACCGTCCGCCTCTGACGGACCCCGTCTCAACCGACCGACTGACCGATCCACTGGAGACCCGCATGGCCACCCTGCTCTACCGACTCGGGCGACTCAGCTTCCGACGACGCGGCATCGTCGCGACGCTGTTCGCCGTCGTGCTCGTCGCCGTCGTCGGCGGGTTCGTCGCCGCCGGAACGCCGCCCACGTCGAACATCACGATCCCGGGCACCGAGTCGCAGCGCGCCCTCGCGGCCCTGAGTACCGAGTTCCCGCAGGCGAGCGGCGCCGCCGGCACCGTCGTCGTCCGCGCGCCCGCGGGCCAGTCCGTCATGACGCCCGCGGGCCAGGCCGCCGTCAAGGCCGTCGTCGCCAAGGCCGACCGGCTGCCCGGCGTCCTCGGCGCGATGAGCCCGTTCGACACCAAGGCGATCAGCCCCGACGGCCGGTACGCCCTCGTCACCGTCCAGTACAAGCAGAGCGCCGACAAGCTGACCTCCGACGAGCGCGCCGCCTACGAGCACCTCGGCCAGGGCGCTCCGGCCGGGTGGACCGTCGCCTCCGGCGGCGAGCCGCTGCTCGCCGAGCCCGAGGTCGGCTCGACCGAGGGCCTCGGTGTCGTCGTCGCCCTCGTCGTCCTGCTCATCACCTTCGGCTCGCTCGTCGCCGCCGGCATGACGATGCTCAACGCGCTCGTCGGTGTCGGCCTCGGCGTCGCAGGGCTCATGCTGCTCGGTCACGTCGTCGACCTCACGAGCACGACCCCGATCCTCGCCCTCATGCTCGGCCTCGCCGTCGGCATCGACTACTCGCTGTTCATCACCTCGCGCTACCGGCACGACATCGCCGTCGGCATGGACCGCGAGGAGGCCGCGGGCCACGCGGTCGGCACGGCAGGTTCCGCCGTCGTCTTCGCCGGCCTCACCGTCGTCATCGCGCTCGCCGGCCTGTCGGTCGTCGGCATCCCGTTCCTCACCGCGATGGGCCTGGCCGCCGCCGGGACCGTCGCGATCGCCGTCGTCGTCGCCGTGACGCTGCTGCCAGCCATCCTCGGCTTCGCCGGCGACCGCGTCCTGTCGCGGAGCCAGCGCAAGGCCCGCCGCGCCGGCGCGCCCGCCGCCGACCTCGAGGACGCCGCAACCAACCGCGGGTTCGCCTGGGGCCGAAGGGTGGTCAAGGCCCGCGGCCCCGTGCTGCTCATCGGTGTCGTGCTGCTCGGCGCGCTGGCGGTCCCCGCCGCGAGCATGCGCCTGGCGCTGTCCGACGACGGCACCGCCCCGAGTGGCTCGAGCAAGCGCGTCGCCTACGACCTCGTCGCCGAGGGCTTCGGCCCCGGCTTCAACGGCCGCCTCGTCATGGTCGTCCACGGCGACGACGCGTCCGCCGTCAAGGCCGCCGCGCAGCAGGCCGCCGGCATCGCCCAGAAGACGCCCGACGTCCTCGCGGTCGCCCCCGGACAGACGAGCGCGGACGGCCGCACGACGATCCTCGCCGTCATCCCGAAGTCGGGCCCGAGCGACGAGGCCACCTTCGACCTCGTGCGCGACCTGCGCTCCGGCGTCGCACCGGTGGCCGGCTCGACCGGCGCGGAGATCTCCCTCACGGGCGTCACCGCCATCGGCGTCGACGTGTCGGACAAGCTGTCCGCGGCCCTGCCGATCTACCTGCTCGTCGTCGTCGGGCTCAGCTTCGTGCTGCTCGCCCTCGTGTTCCGCTCGGTGCTCGTGCCGCTCAAGGCGACCGTCGGCTTCCTCCTGTCGGTCGGCGCGACGTTCGGTGCCACGGTGGCCGTGTTCCAGTGGGGCTGGCTCAAGGACGCCATCGGCCTCGACACCCCCGGGCCGCTCGTCAGCTTCCTGCCGATCCTGCTCATCGGCATCCTCTTCGGGCTGGCCATGGACTACGAGGTGTTCCTCGTGTCGCGGATGCGTGAGGACTTCGTCCACGGCGAGTCGGCCGCGGAGGCGATCGTCTCCGGCGTCGGGCACGGCGCACGCGTCGTCGTCGCGGCCGCGCTCATCATGATCAGCGTCTTCGCGGGGTTCGTCTTCGTCGACGACGCGATCATCAAGTCGATGGGCTTCGCGCTCGCCTTCGGCGTCCTCGTCGACGCGTTCGTCGTCCGCCTGGCGCTCGTGCCGGCCGTCATGTCGTTCTTCGGCGACCGGGCCTGGTGGCTGCCGCGCCGGCTCGACCGGCTCCTGCCGAACGTCGACATCGAGGGCGAGAGCCTGCGCCGGCGCGCCGCCGCCTGAGGGAGCCCCGCGCCCCACAGCGCCGGGGCGCGGACGGACCCGGGGGAGGGGGACGGGGGACGCCGGCCGTGGTCAGGCCGGCCGGTGCAGCACCGCGCCGGTCGGCTCCACGGTCAGCGTCCCCTCACCGGTGGCGACGACCTCGCCGTCGACGATGAGCGAGCGGCCGGCGGGGTCGCGCGACGGGAACACGAGAGTGACGGCCGGCCGGTCGGCGACGATGCCCGTCGCGGTGCCACCCGCCCGGCTGACGACGAGCGCACCGGTCCGCGTCGGGCTGGGCGTGACGCGCACGGCCAGCACGTGCGGGCGCTCCCGCCCCTGCGCCACGAGGAACGCGTAGTCGTAGTCGTCGAGGGCCCGCGGCAGGTCGGCTGCCTCCACCTTGATGCTCATGGCCACCTCCGGGATCGGGCCCGACGCCGCGCGCGTCGTCCCCTCGGATCCTGCCGGGTCCACGTCCGGGTGACCAGAGTGAGCCCGACTTGGGTAGGCAGTGTGCAGGGCCCCTCGGCGATGCCGGCTCGGCCAATCGGCCCAGGCCCGGGTGGTTCTGACCGCGAGCCGCCCGGGCCGCCCCGGCCGCCTGCGCGGATCCCTCACCGCGCGGTCGTCGACGAGGGTTAGCCTGCCGGGATGAGCGATGGCGACCACCGCAGCAACCCGCGCCGACCGGCGTTCTTCAGCCCGGCGGCGCTCGAAGCCCATGGCCCGGCCTACGACCCGACCGAGGAGATCCTCGTCGCGCACGAGACCGCCCGGGCCCTCGTGCGCGCTGGCCGCGCGGCCGCCGACCCCGACGTCACCGCCAAGCTCGTGGCGCTCGTCGACGAGATCGGCCTGTCCACCCTGGCCGAGCTGTGGTCGCAGCGTCCCGCCCGGAGCCTGCCCGGCGCGCTGTGGCGGCTCTACGTGCTGCGCGAGTGGGTGCGGCGCGCTCCCGACGACGCCAGCCGCGAGTACGGCGCGGGCATCCGCTTCACCGGACCCGACCACGCCGTTGCCGGCGCCGCCGAGCCGCCCGGCCCTCAGGAGATGAGCCGCCTCGTCGACGAGGTGCTCCGCGGTGTCTTCGAGGGTGACCTCGCGGTCGCTCTCGAACGGGCCGCCGCGTTCTGCCGCGTCGTGGCCGCCGGGCGCGCCGACACCGGTTCGGGCGACGAGAGCGCGGAGCAGGCCGCCAACGTCCTGACGATGGGCGAGGACCTCGCCGTCTGTGCCCGGCTCTGGCGCGCGGACACCCTCGACTGACCTCGTCCCCGCAGGCGTCCCGGGCGCGTCCCGGGCGCGTCCCGGGCGCGTCCCGGGCGCGTCGGTGCTCGTCCCGGGGGTCGCCGGGTGCCAGCACACCACGCGGTCCGCTGCCGCGGTGTCCACGGATCGACGCGGTTCCTTTGGACTTCGCCGCGGACGCGCCTATTCTTGAATCCGCGTCGGGCCGCGGTAGCCCCGGGTCCCAAAATCCGCCGCTACGAGCGGCCCAGTGCCGAGAGGCGCTCCCGGCCCGACGTCACCACCGTTTCGCTGTGCCCGTCGTGGGGCGTCGTCGGTCGATGCCCACCGGCTTCGCCGGAGTCGGCCGGGGCCGGCTTCCGCGGCCCGCGGGTCACGGGCGATGATGCACGGCGTGGCCCTTCCCTCACCCCACGCATCTCGTCACTCCCTTCCGCGCCTCACGCCCTCCGTCCGGATCTACGCTGGGCGCATGACGCCCGAGGAGGAGCGGTCCTCAGACCTGCTCGATGTCGCCCTCAGGGACGAGATCGAGCTCGTCTCCGACCTCGTCGTGGCCGCCTCGGGCAGCCCGCGTCACTTCACCCCCGCCGAGGTCGACGAGCTGCTCGGCATCGGTGAGGACGCCTGTCTCGATGCCGCCATGTCACCGGATCCCGCTGCGACAGCAGGTGCCTCGCTCCCCGGCATCCCGGAGGCGCCCGGTTCGGTCGTCGGCGACTCGGCCGCTCGTCGGGCCGAGTGACACCTCGTGAGGTCTCGACGCCGTCCTCGCGACGCGCGTCTGGGCCCCGCTACCCGTGGGTACGCTGCGGTGCGGCGTCCGAACAGCGGGTGAACGCCCGGTGGAGCCTCGATTGCGTGGCTTGTCGAGGTTGCCCGTAGCATCGTCCCCGGACCAGACCCCGAACCGACCGGAGCACGCCCGTGGGTTTTCGCCTCACACCCCAGGACACGAGCTTTTTCTCCCTCTTCACCGCCTCCGCCCAGCTCCTCGTCGAGGCGACCCGGGAGCTGACCCGCTTCCTCGAGGTCGAACCGGCGCAGCGTCAGGAGGTCGCCGACCGGCTCAAGGAGCTCGAGCACGCCGCCGACGACGCGACGCACGAGCTCATCAACAAGGTCAACAGCTCGTTCATCACCCCCTTCGACCGCGAGGACATCCACAACCTCGCCGCGTCGCTCGACGACTGCATGGACCTCATCGAGGAGACCGTCGACCTCATCGTGCTCTACCGGGTCGGTGAG
>JAEWFB010000310.1 GCA_023389095.1 Actinomycetes bacterium | reverse complement strand
GGCCAGGACGCGTCGCGCGTCCTGGCCTCTCGACGTCGGCGAGGCGAGCCTGCGTGGCCTCTCGACGGTGGGGCGGTGTCGCCCGTTCCGGTCAGCCGCCGGACTTGCGGCGGAACATCTGCTGGTTCTTCGCCGGCCCGTGCGCGCCGTGGACCTTCGAGCGGTCGTGGTCGTCGGAGACGTCCTTGCCACCGTGGGCGTGCTTCTTGTCGAGGGCAGCCCGGAACTTGGCCTTCATCTCCTCGTCCGGGCCCACCGGGGCGCCTTCCTGCTTCGACATTCGAGACCTCCTGGATGCGGGGCGGGACGCGCCGGAACGGCACGGTGCGGACGTCCTCACCCTGTCAGCCGGGCCGTTGCGGGTCCACCCCTTTTGGCCGCGCGTCGCGAGGTCCGTCGCCTCAGGCGTCGCCCTGGCGCTTGCGGGTGTTGTACTGGCGCATCCGGTCCGGGTAGCCGGTGTGGTTGACGTCGTAGGCCGGGACCCCGAGCCGGCGCGCCAGCTCGAAGGCGTCCTTCGGCGTGCCCACGGCGCGCCGCGTCCACTCACCGTCCCAGGCGATGAGCACGACGGTCGTCGTGGTGACGCTGGTGGCCGGCTCGACGTACGCCTCGACGCCGCGGTGGGTCTCGGCGAAGGTCCGCAGGTGGGTCTCCACGGCCTTGCGGTCGATGTCCATGGCCGGGCCGTCCGAGCGACCGAGGCGCGCGAGGGCCCTGCCCCCGGAGCGTCGCGAGAACCAGCCCATGGCGGAACTGTACGTGGTCGACCCGTGCAGACACGCAGGTCCGGGGTGCGTGCGAGGCGTGTCCGATGCGTGCCCGATGCGTCCCCGATGCGTGCCCGACGCCGGTGCTGCGACGGGCGTGACCTGCTTGTGACGTCGTTCGGGATCAATGACAAGATGCTCTTGCACCCACACCCCCGGGTGCCCACCACATCTGAAGGAGCGCACCCACATGTCGGCTGACGCCGCAGGCGACTACGACGTCGTCATCCTCGGTGGGGGTTCGGGCGGGTACGCCTGCGCCCTCCGGTCGGCCGAGCTGGGGCTCTCCGTGGCCCTCGTCGAGAAGGGCAGGCTCGGGGGCACGTGCCTCCACGTCGGGTGCATCCCGACCAAGGCCCTGCTCCACGCCGCTGAGGTCGCCGACACGGCACGTGACGGCGAGCACTTCGGCGTCAGGACCACCTTCGAGTCGGTCGACATGGCGGGCGTCAACACGTACAAGGACGGTGTCGTCTCCCGCCTGTACAAGGGCCTGCAGGGCCTCGTCAAGGCCGCGAAGATCGAGTACGTCGAGGGCGCGGGCGTCCTCGACGGCCCGAACACCGTCGTCGTCGGCGACCGCCGGATCACCGGCCGCAACGTCGTGCTCGCCACCGGCAGCTACCCGCGCACGCTGCCCGGCCTCGAGATCGGGGGCCGCATCATGACGAGCGAGCAGGCCCTGACCATCGACCACGTCCCGGCGCGCGTCGTCGTGCTCGGTGGCGGCGTCATCGGTGTCGAGTTCGCCTCCGTCTTCAAGAGCTTCGGCTCCGAGGTCACCGTGGTCGAGGCCCTCCCCCGGCTCGTCGCGGCCGAGGACGAGGGCATCAGCAAGCAGCTCGAGCGCTCGTTCCGCAAGCGCAAGATCGCCGTCAAGACCGGCGTCCGCTTCACCGGCGCGACCCAGTCCGGCGACGTCGTCACCATCTCGCTCGAGTCGGGCGAGACCATCGAGGCCGACCTGCTCCTCGTCGCCGTGGGCCGCGGCCCGGTCACCGAGGGCCTCGGCTTCGAGGCCGCCGGCGTCACCGTCGACCGCGGTTTCGTCACCACCGACGAGCGCCTGCGCACCGGCGTCCCCGGCGTGTACGCGGTCGGCGACATCGTGCCCGGCCTGCAGCTCGCCCACCGCGGCTTCGCCCAGGGCATCTTCGTCGCCGAGGAGATCGCGGGCCTGGCCCCGGCGGTCATCGTCGAGAGCGGCATCCCCCGGGTCACCTACTGCGACCCCGAGATCGCGAGCGTCGGCCTGACCGAGGCCCAGGCGCGCGAGGCGTACGCCGAGGTCGAGACGTACGAGTACAACCTCGGTGGCAACGGCAAGTCCCAGATCCTCGGCACGCAGGGCTTCGTCAAGCTCGTGCGCGAGAAGGGCGGCCCGGTCGTCGGGGTCCACATGATCGGCGCGCGGATGGGCGAGCAGGTCGGCGAGGCGCAGCTCATCGTCAACTGGGAGGCGCACCCCGAGGACGTCTCCGGTCTCATCCACGCGCACCCCACGCAGAACGAGTCGCTCGGCGAGGCACACTTGGCCCTGTCGGGTAAACCCCTGCACGCACACGCTTGAGCCAGTAACTGTCAAGAGGAGAGAACACGTCATGTCAGAACGCGTGACCATGCCGGCCCTGGGTGAGTCCGTCACCGAGGGAACCGTCACCCGCTGGCTGAAGAATGTCGGGGACAGCGTCGAGGTCGACGAGCCGCTGCTCGAGGTCTCGACCGACAAGGTCGACACCGAGATCCCGTCGCCCGTCGCGGGCACGCTGCAGGAGATCCTCGTGCAGGAGGACGACACGGTGCCGGTCGGCGCCGACCTCGCCGTCATCGGCGACGGTGCGGCCCCCGCCGGCGGTGGCGAACCCCCCGCGGCGCAGCAGGAGCAGGCGCCGCAGCAGGAGCAGGCCGCCCCGGCGCCCGAGGCCCCGAGCACCGACCAGGAGCCCCAGGCCGCCACGAGCGAGCCCGAGGCCGCCCAGGCCGAGCAGCCGCAGGCCGCCGCCTCCTCGTCCGAGGGTGGCGAGGGCCAGACCGTGACGATGCCGGCGCTCGGCGAGTCCGTCACCGAGGGCACGGTCACGCGGTGGCTCAAGGCCGAGGGCGACGAGGTCGCCGTCGACGAGCCGCTGCTCGAGGTCTCGTCCGTCAAGGTCGACACCGAGATCCCCTCCCCCGTGGCCGGCACCCTGACCAAGATCCTCGTGGCCGAGGACGAGACCGTCCCCGTCGGCGGCGACCTCGCCGTCATCGGTGGCGCTCCCGCGCAGGCTCCCGCCCAGGACGCCCCGAAGCAGGAGGCGCCTGCACCCGCCGCTCCCCCGCAGGAGGCCCCGAAG
>JAEWFB010000283.1 GCA_023389095.1 Actinomycetes bacterium | reverse complement strand
CGTCGGTCGGGCGCTGGCGCATCATCATCATCGAGGACGCCGACCGCCTCACCGCCTACACCGACGCCCCCGCCGACGCCCTGCTCAAGGCGCTCGAGGAGCCGACGCCGCGCACCGTGTGGATGCTCTGCGCCCCGAGCCTCGAGGACGTCATCGTCACGATCCGCTCGCGCTCCCGGCACGTCCGCCTGCGCACGCCGCCCGTCGAGTCGGTCGCCGAGCTGCTCGAGCGCCGCGACGGCGTCGAGCCGGCCATGGCACTCTACGCCGCCCGGGCGGCCCAGAGCCACATCGGCCTGGCCCGGCGCCTCGCCCGCGACGAGCAGGCCCGCATCCGGCGGCGCGACGTCATCGCCATGTCGACGAAGATCGTCGGCGTCGGCGACGCGATCGGTGCCGCGGCCGACCTCGCGCAGATCGCCGAGGAGGAGTCGTCGGCCTCGAGCACCGAGCGCGACGCCGCCGAGCGCACCCGGCTCATGGAGACCCTCGGCGCCGACCCCGGCGCCCGCGTCCAACCCCCGCACATCCGCTCGCAGCTGGCGGCGCTCGAGCGCGAGCAGAAGACCCGCGCCACCCGGCACGGCCGCGACGTCATCGACCGCGCGCTCGTCGACCTCACCTCGATCTACCGCGACGCCCTCGTGACCCGCCTCGGCTCCGACGTCGGCCTCGTCAACCCCGACGCCGTCGACCGGGTCCGCGGCCTGGCCGGGGTCTTCACGGCCGAGCAGCTGCTCGGGGCCATGGACGCCATCAGCGAGGCGCGCGACCGGATCAACGCCAACGTCCAGCCGCTGCTCGCCCTCGAGGCGATGGCGCTGCGGCTGCGGCTGCCCCGCGATCTCGGCATGTGAGGAGCCCCACCCGCCCCGTGCGGCGCCGGGTCGCGCCCCCAGCAGGACCGGTTACCGTTTCGGACATGACGACACCCCCTGCCGCCATCGCCCGCGCCCTCCTCGCGACGACGGTCACTGCGGCGCTCGTCCTCACCTCGGCCGCGTGCGACCGGTCCGACCCCCCGGTGCCGAGCACGACCAAGCCCGGGCTCGCAGCGGCCACGGCCGCCCCGTCGCCGCAGCTCGCCCGCTACTACACCCAGAAGCTCGACTGGACGGCGTGCGGAACCGCCGAGTGCGCCGACCTCACCGTGCCCCTCGACTACACGGCCCCGAACCCGTCGAGCGACATCACGATCAAGGTCGTCCGCGTCAAGGCCCGCGACCAGGAGCACCGGCTCGGCTCGCTGCTGGCCAACCCGGGCGGACCCGGGGCGTCCGGTGTCGACTACGTGCAGCAGGGGGCCGACTCCATCGTCGGCCCCGAGGTGCGCAAGTACTTCGACCTCGTCGGCTTCGACCCCCGCGGTGTCGCCCGCTCCGAGCCGATCGACTGCCTCAGCGACACCGACATGGACACCTACCTCGGCACCGACACGACCCCCGACACCCCGGCCGAGGAGCAGGCCCTCCTCGAGCAGAACAAGAAGCTCGCCGCCGGCTGCGCCAAGAACAAGCCCGAGCTCGTCAAGCACATGTCGACGGCCGAGGTGGCGCGCGACATGGACGTGCTGCGCGCGGCGGTCGGTGACCGGCAGCTGAACTACCTCGGCAAGTCCTACGGCACCTTCATCGGCTCGACCTACGCCGACCTGTTCCCGCAGCGCGTCGGGCGGGTCGTCCTCGACGGCGTCGTGCCGCCGGACCTCACGAGCAAGGAGCTGGCGGCCGGCCAGGCCAAGGGCTTCCAGATCGCGACGAACGCCTACCTCGCCTCCTGCGTCCAGGAGGGCGGCTGCCCGCTGGGCTCGACGGTGCCGGAGGCCGCAAAGGGACTCGACGACTTCTTCGCCAGGCTGGATCAGGACCCGCTGCCCACCGGCGACGCCACGATCCCGCGGATGGACGAGGCGTGGGCCCGGCTCGGGGTCGCGTACGCGCTCTACGACCAGAGCGCGTGGGGCATCCTCACCCAGGCCCTGCAGGAGGCGAAGTCCGGGTCGGGCGCGACGCTCATGCGGCTGGCCGACGGCTACGCGAGCCGGCGCCCGGGCGGCGGCTACGACGGCAACCTCCTCGAGGCGATCAACGCCGTCAACTGCCTCGACCGGCCCGACAGCCCCGAGCTGTCGGCGTACGAGGGCTATGCCAAGGAGTTCGCCAAGACGGCGCCGACGTGGGGGGCGACGCTCGCCTGGGGTGCGCTGCCCTGCGGGTTCTGGCCGGCGAAGTCCACGGACCAGCCGCACGAGGTGCGCGCGCCCGGGGCCGACCCCATCGTCGTCATCGGCACGACCCGCGACCCGGCCACCATCTACGAGTGGAGCAAGCGGCTCGCCGACCAGCTCGAGCACGCCTCCCTCATCACCTTCGACGGAGACGGTCACACGGCCTACCGTCGGAGCAACTCGTGCGTCGACTCGGCCGTCGACGCCTACTTCGTGCAGGGCCGCGTGCCCAAGAACGGACTGACATGCTGAGTGACACCCCGGGCGGCCCCGACCAGCCCGACCAGCCGAGTCAGCCGGATCAGCCAGCGCAGCCCGATCAGCCAGTGCAGCCCGATCAGCCAGCGCAGCCCGAACGTCCCGCCGACGCAGGCGCGCCCACGCGCGAGGACCTGCCGGCGGCGCCTGCGCAGCCGTACGCGTCGCTGCCGGGCGCCTACGCCGCACCGGGCGCGCCGGGCGCGTCGGGCGCGTCGGG
>JAEWFB010000305.1 GCA_023389095.1 Actinomycetes bacterium | reverse complement strand
CCCTCGAGCCGCTCGAGCGCGACGAAGGCCTCGCCGAGCAGGTCGCGCAGCTGCTCCTCCCGGGGCAGCCAGACCACCTTGTCCTGCTCGACGCTGTCGAGGGCCCACTCGGTCGTGCCGTTGAAGCCGATGACGTCGCCGGTGGCGAAGTGGTGGACGTCGACGGTGAGGTCGCTGATGACGAAGACCTCCTCCTCCATGCCGTCGACGGGGACGACGAAGCGGTCGCCCGAGCGCGGTTCCCAGGACAGGCCGGCAGCCGAGAGCCGGCGCGCGAGGTCGAGGGAGAGCATGCCCCATCCTCACATCCCCCGCCGGTGGCGCCAAGGTCCCTAGATTGGGGTCATGTCGACGCCGCCCGAGCTGGCCCCGCTGGACGAGTCCGCCTTCGACCGCGTGCTCTGCGTCGTGGCCCACCCCGACGACCTCGAGTACGGCACGGCCGCGGCGGTCGACACGTGGGTCCGCGCCGGCAAGACCGTCACGTACCTGCTCGCGACCCGCGGCGAGGCCGGCATCGACACGATGCACCCGGACGAGGCCGGACCGCTGCGCGAGCGCGAGGAGCGCGCGGGCGCGGCCCACGTGGGGGTCGAGGTCGTCGAGTTCCTCGACGGGTTCACCGACGGCGCGGTCGAGTACGGCCTGCCGCTGCGCCGCGCCATCGCTCGCGAGATCCGGGTCCGCCGCCCCGACCTCATCGTCGCCCAGACCTACGCGGACCGGTTCCCCGGCGGCTGGAGCAACCAGGCCGACCACCGCGCCGTGGGGCTGGCCACCCTCGATGCGAGGGCCGACGCCGGCAACCGCTGGATCTTCCCCGAGCTGGTGCAGGAGGGCCACGAGCCCTGGAGCGCCAAGCAGGTGCTCGTCATCGGCGACCCCGAGCCGACCCACTGGGTCGACGTGTCGGGTCACTTCGAGGCGGCCGTGGCCTCGCTGTCGGCGCACGAGGAGTACCTGGCGGTCCTCGGACCCGAGTACCCCGCCCCGCGCGAGCTGCTCGGCATGATCCTCGGCGGGCCCTCGGAGCACCTCGGCGTCGAGCACGCCGTGGTGGGGCGTCTCTTCGGCTGACCCGCCTCCGCGTCAGCGCGGCACGATGCGCTCCAGGAGGGGTCGTGCCGCGTCGGCACGCCCGCCCTCCGACGCGTCGGCCACGGTGAGGGCACGCTGCCGCAGCGACCCCGCCCGGGCGACGACGAACCGCGTTGCCTCGTAAGGCAGCCCGGCGAGGATGCCCGTCGCCAGGTCGGCCGCGGTCCGCGGACCGCCGACATGGCCCGAGACGACGATGTCGAGGGCCAGCAGCGCGCTGTCGGTCCACCCGGCGCCCCGGGAGGCCGAGGCCCAGCCGACGAGCCGGACGTCGTCACCGCGGCCGACGAGGTTCTCGCAGCGAGGATCGAGGTGCACGAGCCGGTCGCCGGCGGACCACCGTCGCCACCCGTCCGACATCGTCACGAGTCCCGGCAGCATCGACCGGTCGGCGTCGTCGAGCCGCTGGACGGGCCCGGACGCCAGGGACGCCCACGCGTCGAGGTCGGAGAGGCGGTCCGCGGCGGCGGGCAGCCCGGCTGGCGCGACGTGGGATGCCGTCGCCTCGATGACGTCCCGGGCGGCCGCGATCGCCTGCGACCGCCACGGCGGTCCGAGGTCGCCCTGCGGCAGGGCCTGGCGGGCGAGGGCGAGCCAGTCCCCGCCCCGGACACCGGCGAGCAGGTGCGCGTGCGGCACCGAGGCCGGCAGCATCCGGAGCACCGCGGCCTCGCGCTCCAGCCGGTCGACAGATCGCGGATCCGCCGATGCCGCAACGGCGTCGGCGTGCACACGCCGGCCGTCGTCGAGGTCGAGCAGGGCGGTCACCATGCTCGCGGTCGCACCTGGGGCGGGACCGGGCAGGTCCTCGTGGGCCACCACGGCAGCGCCCAGGGAGCGTTCCAGGGCACGGACGAGGGCGCGCGGCGCGTCGGCCCAACCGGCGCGCGCGGTGGAGCCCTGCGGCATCAGCGCCCGAGCACCTGCTGGTACACCTCGAGCGTGCGGTCGCCGATGGAGGCCCACGAGAACGACTCGACGGCGCGCACCCGCCCGGCGCGACCACGCTCGCGGGCCCGCTCGACGTCGGACACGGCGTCGGCCAGGGTGGCCGCGAGGTCGGCGACGAAACGGTCGGGGTCGACCGGCGTGCCGGTGCCGTCCTGCACCTGGTCGATCGGCACGAGCCAGCCGGTCTCGCCGTCGACGACGACCTCCGGGATGCCACCGGTCGCCGTCGCGACCACCGCCAGCTCGCACGCCATGGCCTCGAGGTTGACGATGCCGAGCGGCTCGTATACCGAGGGGCACACGAACACCGTGCCGTGGCTGAGCAGGGCGACCACCTCGGCCCGCGGCAGCATCTCGGCGATCCAGACGACGCCCTCACGCCTCGCCCTGAGGTCGTTCATGAGGCCCTCGACCTCGGCCATGATCTCCGGGGTGTCGGGTGCGCCGGCGCAGAGCACGAGCTGGACCTCCGGCGGCAGCTCGGCACAGGCGCGGAGCAGGTAGGGCAGGCCCTTCTGCCGCGTGATGCGGCCGACGAACACCACCGAGGGCCGGTCGGGGTCGACGCCGTGGCGCTGGACGGTCGCCCGCGCAGCGTCGGAGCGGTCGGGTGTCCACTGCTGGGCGTCGATCCCGTTGTGCACCACGTGGACCCGCTCCGGGTCGAGCGACGGGTAGCTCTTGAGGATGTCCTCGCGCATGCCCGCGCTGACGGCCACGACGCCGGCCGCGGCCTCGTACGCCGTGCGTTCGGCCCAGGAAGAGACGCGGTAGCCGCCGCCCAGCTGCTCGGCCTTCCACGGCCGCATCGGCTCGAGGGAGTGCGCGGTGACGACGTGCGGCATGCCGCCGAGGAGCGAGGCCAGGTGACCGCCCAGGTTGGCGTACCACGTGTGCGAGTGGACGATGTCGGCCCCGACGCAGTCGGCCGCCATGCCGAGGTCGACGCCGAGCGTCTGCAGGGCGGCGTTCGCCGACGCCAGCTCGGGCAGGTCGGGATAGGCCGTCGTGCCGGGCTCGTCGCGCGGGGCACCGAAGCACCGGACCTGCACGTCGAGGTCGCCGCGGGCCCGCAGCGCCCGGACGAGCTCGGCGACATGGACGCCGGCTCCCCCGTAGATCGCCGGCGGGTACTCCTTGCTGAGGATGTCGACGCGCACGTTCGCAGACTAGTCCCGCGTCTCGGGACGGCAAGGGTTTGTTCGTGGCACAACCTGCCGGGCTCGCGGCCGCTGGCCTACTGTGGCGACATGGCCCGACGAAGCCCTGCCGCAGGTCCGAAAGTGCTCGCGATCGTGCTCGCCGGAGGTGAGGGCAAGCGACTGATGCCGCTGACGGCGGACCGGGCCAAACCAGCCGTCCCCTTCGCCGGCATCTACCGGCTCATCGACCTCGCCCTGTCCAACGTCGTCAACTCCGGCTACCTGCAGGTCGTCGTCCTGACCCAGTACAAGTCGCACAGCCTCGACGCCCACGTGACGAAGACGTGGCGCATGTCGACGCTCCTCGGCAACTACGTCACGACCGTCCCGGCCCAGCAGCGCGTCGGCAAGAACTGGTACCTCGGCAGCGCCGACGCCATCTACCAGAGCCTCAACCTCATGCACGACGAGCGACCCGACATCGTCGTCGTCGTCGGCGCCGACCACGTGTACCGCATGGACTTCAGCGAGATGGTCGAGCAGCACATCGAGTCCGGCGCCGCGTGCACCGTCGCCGCCATCCGCCAGCCGATCTCGCTCGCCAACCAGTTCGGTGTCATCGAGGTCGACGACGCCGACCCCAAGAAGATCGCCGCGTTCCTCGAGAAGCCGAACGACCCGAAGGGCCTGCCCGACAACGAGCACGAGGTGCTCGCCTCGATGGGCAACTACGTCTTCACGGCCTCGGCGCTCGAGGAGGCCGTCACCGCCGACCACGACAACGACGCCAGCAACCACGACATGGGCGGCGACATCGTGCCGTACTTCGTGTCCCGCGGCGAGGCCGGCGTCTACGACTTCAAGGACAACGACGTCCCCGGCTCGACCGACCGTGACCGCGGCTACTGGCGCGACGTCGGCACCATCGAGTCGTACTACGACGCGCACATGGACCTCGTGTCGATCCACCCGGTCTTCAACCTCTACAACTACGAGTGGCCGATCTACACGCAGCACACGCCCTACCCGCCCGCCAAGTTCGTCCACGGCAGTGGCGACCGCATCGGCGAGGCGCTCAACTCGGCCGTCTCCCCCGGCGTCGTCGTCTCGGGAGCCCACGTCTACGCGTCGGTGCTGTCGCCGCTCGTCCACGTGCACTCGTACGCGAGCATCCAGGGCTCGGTCATCCTCGACAACGTCGAGGTGGGCCGCCACGCGCAGATCCGGCGCGCCATCATCGACAAGAACGTCGTCGTGCCGGACGGCTGCCAGATCGGCATCGACCACGAGCACGACCGGGCCCGTGGCTTCCACGTCACCGAGACCGGCATCGTCGTCGTCGGCAAGGGCCAGGTCGTCACCCGTTGACCGTGCGGATCGTGCCGGCCTCCCCCGCCCACCTCCTCGAGGTGGGCGGGCTGCGCTGGGACGACGCCACCGGCGCGGGCGCCGAGACCGGCACGACCCGGCAGGCCTTCGCCGAACAGTTCCGCGACTGGGCCGAGGCGCACTCGGGCAGCCACCACGGCCTCGTCGGGGTCGACGCCGCGCACGGCGCTGTCCTCGCCTTCGGCTTCCTCGCCGTGACGCCCCGCGTGCCCACCGCTGAACGGCACCACCGGACCTGCGCCGACGTGCAGTCGGTGTGGGTGGCGCCGGACCGCCGCGGGGACGGCGTCGGGGGCCGGCTCGTCACGGCCCTGCTCGACCTCGCCCACGAGCTCGGCGTCGAGCACGTGACCGTGCACTCGAGCCCCCGCGCGGTGGCGCTCTACGAGCGCATCGGGTTCGTCCACGACCGCGAGCTGCTCAACCACGTGCCCTGAACCGGTGCGGCGCCCGGTGCGAGGATGGGCCCGGCGGCCCCACCCGCCGCCACCCGCATCGCCACCCGTCGTCGTCCGCGGAGGACCCATGAGCGCCCAACCCGACGCCACCACGCCCGTCAACGCGGCCGACCCGCGCCCCGCGCGCGTCGGCATCCAGATCCCGCCGCAGCACGCGACGTGGGCCCAGATCCGACGTACGGCTGCGACGCTCGAGGAGATGGGCGTCGACCTGCTGCTCTCCTGGGACCACTTCTACCCGCTCAGCGGCGACCGGGGCGGGATGCA
>JAEWFB010000187.1 GCA_023389095.1 Actinomycetes bacterium | reverse complement strand
CGCGGGTCGAGCAGCGAGGTGGCCTCGTCGAGGACGAGGGTGTGCGGGTCGGCGAGCACGAGGCGGGCCAGGGCCAGCTGCTGGGCCTGCGGCTCGGTGAGCCGGTGGCCACCCGAGCCGACCCGGGTGTCCAGGCCCTCGGGCAGGGCGAGGGCCCACTCCCGGGCGTCGACGGCGGCGAGGGCCTCGAGCAGGTCCTCGCGCGAGGCGGCCGGCCGGGCCAGGCGCAGGTTGTCCTCGAGGCTGCCGACGAAGACGTGGTGCTCCTGGGTCACGAGCGCGACCTGCCCCCGCAGCTGGGCCAGCTCGAGGTCGACGAGCCGCACGCCGCCGACGTCGACCCGGCCCTCACGGGGGCCGTCGATGCCGGCCATGAGGCGTCCGAGCGTCGACTTGCCGGCACCCGAGGGTCCGACGATGGCGAGCCGCTCGCCCGGGCGCAGGTCGAGCGAGACACCGCCGAGCACGTCGCGGCCGGTGCGGTAGGCGTAGTGGACGTCCTGCACCTCGAGGTGGTCGTCGGCCGGCTCCTCGCCCGTCGCCGAGCGGTCGGGCGGCACGTCCGCGATGCCGATGACGCGGGCGAGCGAGGTGGCCCCCACCTGGATCTCGTCGAGCCAGGAGATGAGCTCGTCGAGCGGGCCGGCCATCTGCTGCACGTAGAGCGCCACGGCGGTCACCGTTCCCGCGGTGACGACGTCGCGCGAGATGAGCCAGCCGCCCCAGGCCAGCGTCACCGCCACGGGGAAGAAGAAGGCGAACTCGACCGCCGGGAACCACCGCAGCCGCAGGCCGAGGGTGTACCTCTCGGCGTCGTAGCAGTCGCGCAGGGCGGCGTCCATGCGCCGCCGGCGTCGGGCGCTGAGGCCGAGCGCGTCGACGGTGCGGGCGCCCTCGGCCGACTCGGTGACGACACCGTTGAGGACGGCGTACGTGGCGCGCTCGCGCAGGTAGCCCTCGGGGGCGTGGCGCAGGTAGCGACGCGTCGACAGCACGAGCACGGGGATGCCGACGACGATGGCGAGGGCCACCTGCCACCCCGTCAGGAACGCCGCGACCACCGTGATGGCCGTCGTGACGGCGCCGACGAAGATGGACGGGACGCCGAACCGGATGACGTGCGACAGGGCCTCGACGTCGTTGGTCGTGCGCGACACGAGGTCGCCGGTGCCGGCGCGCTCGACGGTCGAAAGCGGGAGGCCGACGACGCGCTCCATGAACTGCTCGCGCAGCTCGGCGAAGATCGTCTCGCCCATGACGAACGAGGCGCGTCGGGCGAACCAGGTGACGACGGTCTGCACGACGACGGCGGCCGCGATCCACACCGCGAGCCGGTCGACGACCTCGACGTGCCGGCCGTGGCTGATCTCGTCGACGAGCAGGCCGATGACCCGGGGTGCGACGAGGGCGGCGACGGCGGCGACCGCGTGCAGCCCGACGACGAGGGCGAGCGACCGACGGTGGCGGCGCAGCAGGCCGCGGGTGTGCTGGCGGACCGATGCGGTGTCGGCGACGGGCAGGGCCTTGCCGGTGGCCGGGTTCGCCTGCGGCGGTGCGGTGGTCGTGGACATCAGTCCTCCTCGCCCCGGACGACGGTGCGACGGTAGCGCGGGTGGTCGGTCATGAGCTGCTGGTGGGTGCCGGTGGCGGCGGCGTGGCCGTCCTCGAGGAAGACGACCTCGTCGGCCCGGTCGAGCAGCAGGGGGCTGGCCGTCATGACGACGGTGGTGCGGCCCTCGCGGGCGAGGCCGAGGCGGCCGGCGATCCGGGCCTCGGTGTGGGCGTCGACCGCGCTCGTCGGCTCGACGAGCACCAGGGTGTCGGCGTCGGTGAGCAGGGCACGGGCCAGGGCGAGACGCTGGCGCTGGCCGCCGGAGAAGGCGCGCCCCCGCTCCTCCACCTCGCTGTCGAGACCTGCCGGCAGCGCCTCGAGCACGTCCTCGCCGCTCGCGACGCCGAGGGCCTCGAGGATCCTCGCGTCGTCGTGGGTGCCGAGCGGGTCGAGCTCGTCGCGCAGCGACCCGGTGAACAGGCGTGGGTCGGTCTCGGACACGACGATCCGGGCGCGCACGTCCGCGAGCGCGGCGTCGGCCAGGCGGGTGCCGTCGAGGCGGGCGTCGGTCGCGCGCGGCCCGAACCGGCCGAACCGGTCGGCGAGGGCGGCGGACTCCTCGGGCCGGGCCGACACCACGGCCGTGAGCAGACCGGGCCGGACCGTGACGCCGGTGGTCGGGTCGACGAGGCGTGCCGGACCGTCGGGCAACGGCCGGAGCTCGCCCGGGGCGTCCGTCTGGTCGGGAGTGACGCGCAGGACGCGGAGCAGCTTGCCGGCGCCGATGTGGGCGCGCGTGGCGCGGTCGACCATCTCGGTGGCCGTGCGCAGCGGGATGACGAGGAAGGCCGTGTACCCGTAGAAGGCGACGAGCTGGCCCGGCGTGATCTGGCCCTCGATGGCGAACCGCGCCCCGAGCCAGACGACGATGAGCACGAACAGCCCCGGCAGCAGCACCTGTGCCGCGTCGAGGGCGGCCTGGTAGCCGGCCACCCGGTTGCCGACGACGCGGACCGCCTGCGACTGCGTCGCGTAACGGCGCAGGAAGGTGTGCTCGCCGCCGATGCCGCGCAGCACCCGCAGTCCCGCGACGTTGTCGGCGCCGAGACCGATGAGCGTGCCGGACTCCTCGCGCTGGGCCAGCTGGCGGGCCTGGAGCGGGCGCACGATGAAGGTGAGGGCGCCGACGAGGACGGGCACGCCGATGAGCACGACGAGCCCGAGGGGCCTCGAGGCGTCGAGGAGGATGAGCGCGACGACGACGTAGGACACGACGGCGCCGGCGAACCGCGCACTGACGTCGTAGAGCCCGCCGATGCGCATGGCGTCGGAGCTGACCGTGGCGACGACGTCGCCGGTCGGCACCGTCCGGGTCAGGGCCTCGCCGGTGTCGGCGGCCTGGTGGCCGATGTACTGGGCCGAGCGGAAGGCGCCCTGGAGCCAGTTGGCGACGGCGAACCGGTGGCGGACCGCGCCGGAGGCCGCGCTGACGACGACGAGCCCGACGAGCGCTCCCGACCAGGTGAGCAGGGCCCGGCCGTCGCCGCCGATGATGCCCTCGTCGATGGCCTTGCTCATGGCCGCGGGGAAGAGCGCCTGGCTGACGAGCCAGATGACGCCGAAGAGGACGCCGAGCAGGAGCGTCGGCACCTGGTGCCTCGCCAGGCCCTTGAGGTAGGCCGTGGGCGACGACAGGTCGGGGGTCCGGGGATGCGCGTCCGGCAGCTCAGTCACTCGCTCAACTCTACGGAGCGGCGCCGGCGGCCTCACGCGATTTTCGGTCGGGCCGGGACCCCCTGTCCGAGAGCACAGCCCGGTGACGCGGACTGACGCGCCCCCCTCCTTCGATCGAGTGAGCGCTGCGTCTCACGCGTCACAGCTCTCGTGTGTCGGGTGGGGCTGGGTGCTCACTCGATGACGGGGGAGAGCAGGCACGGGGGAGGGTCAGCGGGTGGGGTCCCAGCCGGAGCGCTCGAGAGCCTCGGACAGCTCGTCGACCTCGAGGGTGTCGCGGTCGACGCTGCCGTTGCGGTACGAGGCGCGCCCGACGAGGTGCGCCGACACGGGGGCGGTGAGGAACTGTGTCGCGCCGACGAGCAGGAGCGTCGTGACCGCGGCCCAGGTGCGCAGCGTCAGGGCGAGCCCGAGGAGCACGACGAACAGGCCCAGGGTCTGCGGCTTGGTCGCCGCGTGCAGCCGCGACAGGGTGTCGGGGAAGCGCGCGAGGCCGATGGCACCGGCGAGGCACAGGAACGCCCCGAGCAGCAGGCAGACGCCGCCGAGCGCGTCGAGGGTGGACAGCAGCCAGGTGGGGCCGGTCACGATGCCTCCCGGGGGTCGGCGGAGTCGGGGCGGTCGACGCGTGGGGTGGCGTCGGCCGGACGGTCGGGATCGGCGGGATCGGAGGGATCGGCGGGATCGGTGGGTTCGGTGTCGTCGCGGTCGCGGGACAGGAACCGCGTGACGGCCACGCCGCCGACGAAGGCGACGAGGCCGAGCACCATGAGCAGCGGCAGGTAGGTGGCCGTGCGCTGGCGCACCGACTCGAGGGCCACCCCGGCGATGACGACGACGAGCAGGATGTCGGAGGCGACGATGCGGTCGAGGTTGCTCGGGCCGCGCGCGATCCGCACGAGCACGATGACGGCGGCGATGCCGAGCATCGCGAGGGCGGCGAGGGCGATGATGTTCACGCGTCGCTCCTTCCGGTGGCGGGGTCGGTCGGCTCGTCAGGATCCTCGTGCAGGTGCTCGTGCAGGTGCTCGCCCTCGTGCGGAAGGGCGTGCCGGTCGGCGGGGACGCGTCCGGTGCCCTCGGGGTCGGCGGCGGCCGCGGCCTCGAGAGCCGCGACCTCCTCGTCGGAGCCGATGGCGCGCACGACCCGGGCCTCGACGGCGAGCACGTTGCGTCGGGCCGCGTCGATGGCGCCCTCGCGCCCGACGTCGAGCAGGTGCAGGTAGAGCACCGAGTTCGAGCGACGGGCGTCGACGACGACCGATCCGGGCACGAGCGCGACGAGCTCGGCGGTGATGGTGAGGTAGAAGTCGGAGCGCGAGCGCAGCTGCACCCCGACGACGGCGTTGCGCAGGCGGCCGGGGCCGAACGCGAGCCGGATGACCTGCCACGAGGCCGCGACGAGGTCGCCGACGAACCGGGCGCCGAGCCAGAGCACGCGCAGCGGCCGGACGCGCCCGGTGAAGACGATCGAGGGCAGCGGGAAGGCGTAGGTCACGAGCAGTCCGACGAGCAGCCCGTTGACGACGTTGCCGAGCGAGACGCGGTCCCAGAGCAGCACCCAGACCACCGCGATGGCCACGACGGCGCGTGGCTGGAAGGTGCGGCGTCGACGGCGCGGCCCCTCGACCGCGGCGGCGGGGCCGGGGGGCCGCGTGGGCAGGGCCGGGGGTGGGGTCTGGGGCGGGGTCATCGGCGCACCTCCGGCGGCAGGACCGAGGTGATGTACGGCTGGCGGCTGTGCAGGTCCTCGGCCGCGCGCTGCGTGTACGCGAAGAGCGGCCCGGCGACGACCGTGATGAGCAGGCCGACGGCCGTCATCGCCGCCGTCGCGCCGAGCATGAGCCGCGGCAGCGGGCGGGGCGCGCGGGCGTCGCCCCCGACCTCGGACGCGACGGCGACACTCCCTCGCGTCGCCGCGGCCACGGGCGCCGACGCCG
>JAEWFB010000152.1 GCA_023389095.1 Actinomycetes bacterium | reverse complement strand
CCCTCGACCTGCGCGGACGCACGCTCGACGTGCGCTTCCTGCGCGGCGCCCTTCCCCGAGCCGAGTTCGACGTCACGGCCGCCCTCGAGCAGGTGCGGCCGATCTGCGAGGACGTCGAGCATCGGGGTGCTGCGGCCCTGCGCGACCTGGGTGAGCGGTTTGACGGGGTCCGCCCGACGCACCTGCGGGTGCCGGCCGCCGTGCTGCAGTCGGCCCTCGAGAGCCTCGAGCCCGACCTGCGCGCCGCCCTCGAGGAGGCCATCCGCCGCGCCCGGCTCGTCCACGCCGACCAGCGGCGCACCGACTCGACGACCACCGTCGTGCCCGGCGGCACCGTCACCGAGCGCTGGGTCCCGGTCGACCGCGTCGGCCTCTACGTGCCGGGCGGCCTCGCGGTCTACCCGAGCAGCGTCGTCATGAACGTCGTGCCCGCCCAGCTCGCCGGCGTCGGCTCGCTCGCCGTCGCCTCGCCGCCGCAGCGCGAGAACACCGGCGAGTTCGCCGGCTACCCGAACCCGACGATCCTCGCGACGTGCGCCCTGCTCGGCGTCGAGGAGGTCTACGCCGTCGGTGGCGCCCAGGCCGTCGCGATGTTCGCCTACGGCTTCTCCGAGGAGACTGCAGAGGGCGGCACCGTCACGTGCGACCCGGTGTCGATGGTCACCGGCCCCGGCAACATCTGGGTCGTCGCGGCCAAGCGCCTCCTCAAGGGGCTCATCGGCATCGACGCCGAGGCCGGCCCCACCGAGATCGCCGTGCTCGCCGACGACTCCGCCGACCCCGAGCACGTCGCCGCCGACCTCGTCAGCCAGGCCGAGCACGACCCGCTCGCCGCGTCGGTGCTCGTCACCGACAGCGAGCGGCTCGCCGAGTCCACCCGTGCGGCGCTCGCCCGCCGGGTGCCCGCGACGAAGCACGCCGAGCGCGTCACCGAGGCGCTCGAGGGCACCCAGTCGCGGATCGTCCTCGTCGACGACGTCGACGCCGGCCTCGCCGTCGTCAACGCCTACGCCGCCGAGCACCTCGAGATCCAGACGCGCGACGCGTCGGCCGTCGCCGCGCGGGTGCGCAACGCCGGCGCCGTCTTCGTCGGCCCGTGGGCCCCGGTCAGCCTCGGCGACTACGCCGCCGGGTCCAACCACGTGCTGCCCACGGCGGGCTGCGCGACGCACTCGAGCGGCCTGTCGGTCCAGTCGTTCCTGCGCGGCATCCACGTCGTCGACTACGACGAGGCGGCCCTGCGCGGCATCGCGGCGCACGTCGTGACGCTCGCCCAGGCCGAGGACCTCCCGGCCCACGGCGAGGCCGTCACGGCCCGGTTCGGCGACGAGGTGCCGCGGTGACCGAGGCGTCCCCCACCCCGGCCGACGAGGTCGCCCGGCTGCTGCGTCCCGACCTGCGCGGTCGCACCGCCTACGGCGCGCCGCAGCTCGACGTGCCGGTACGGCTCAACACGAACGAGAACTCCTACCCGGTCCCCGAGGACGTGGTCGAGGCGATCGTCGCGGCGCTCGCGGCCGACGTCCGCGACCTCAACCGCTACCCCGACCGCGACTTCACCGACCTGCGCACGGCGCTGGCCGACTACCTCGAGAAGCAGTCCGGGGTCACGGTGGCGCCCGAGCAGGTGTGGGCGGGCAACGGCTCCAACGAGGTGCTCTCGCACGTCGTGCAGGCGTTCGGCGGGCCGGGCCGGGCGGCGCTGGGGTTCACCCCGAGCTACTCGATGCACCCGATCATCAGCGAGACGCTCGGCACCACGTGGGTCGACGGCCTGCGTGGCACCGGCACCTTCGACCTCACCCCCGAGTCGGCCGCCGAGCAGGCCCGACGGCACCACCCGTCGGTCGTCTTCCTCTGCTCGCCGAACAACCCCACGGGCACCGCGCTGCCCTTCGAGGTCATCGGCGCGGTGCTCGAGGCCGCCCCTGACGCGATCGTCGTCGTCGACGAGGCCTACGCCGAGTTCGCCCGTCCCGGAACGCGATCCGCGCTGTCGCTACTGGCTAAGCACCCGCGTCTGGTCGTCACGCGCACCATGAGCAAGGCGTTCGCCTTCGCCGGCGGCCGCCTCGGCTACCTCGTCGCAGCCCCCGAGATCGTCGACGCGCTGCGCCTGGTCCGGCTGCCCTACCACCTGTCGACGCCGACCCAGACGATCGCCCGGGTCGCCCTCGAGCACGCCGACGTCATGCTCGGCACGGTCGAGGTCATCAAGCACCAGCGCGACCGCATCGTCGAGCGCCTCGCCGAGCTCGGGGCCACCCCGGTGGCCAGCGACAGCAACTTCGTCCTCTTCGGGGGCCTGGCCGACGAGAAGGCCACGTGGCAGGCGCTGCTCGAGGCCGGCGTGCTCGTCCGCGACGTCGGCATCGCCCACCACCTGCGGGTCACGGCCGGCGACCCCGACGAGACCACGGCGTTCCTCGACGCCTTCGCCCGCCTCGCAGCGACCCACGTGACCAGCACGAGCAGTTCGACCCGCAGCACGACGACCCAGGAGCAGCCTGCATGAACCGCACCGCGACGATCAGCCGCTCGACGTCCGAGTCGTCGGTCGAGCTCACCCTCGACCTCGACGGCACCGGTGTCGCCGACGTGTCGACCGGCGTCCCGTTCTACGACCACATGCTCGCCTCCCTCGCCAAGCACTCGCTCATCGACCTCACCGTCAAGGCGACGGGCGACGTCGACGTCGACGTGCACCACACCGTCGAGGACACCGCGATCGTCCTGGGCCAGGCGCTCCGGGAGGCGCTCGGCGACAAGGCCGGCATCTCCCGCTTCGGCGACGCCACCGTGCCGCTCGACGAGGCGCTCGCACACGCGGTCGTCGACGTCGCCGGGCGGCCGTACGTCGTCCACGAGGGCGAGCCGGAGGGCCAGCAGTACGCGCTCATCGGCGGCCACTTCACGGGGTCGATGACGCGTCACGTCCTCGAGTCGTTCGCCTTCAACGCCGGGCTGTGCCTGCACGTGCGCGTCCTCGCCGGCCGCGACCCGCACCACATCGTCGAGGCCCAGTTCAAGGCCGTCGCCCGCGCCCTGCGTGCGGCCGTGGCCCGCGACCCCCGCGTCGTCGGCATCCCGAGCGCCAAGGGAGCCCTGTGACCGCTGGCGGCCGCGGCGTCGTCGTCCTCGACTACGGCAGCGGCAACGTCCGCTCGGCCGTGCGCGCCCTCGAGCGCGTCGGCGCCACGGTCACCCTCACCGCCGACCCCGTCGCCGCGCTCGAGGCCGACGGCCTCTTCGTGCCCGGCGTCGGCAACTTCCACGCGTGCATGAAGGGCCTGGCCGCGGCGCACGGGCCGCGCGTCATCGGCCGACGCATCAGTGGCGGCCGGCCCGTCCTCGGTGTCTGCGTCGGGATGCAGGTGCTCTTCGACGGCTCGGCCGAGCCGTCCGACGCGCCGGTCGAGGGGCTGGGGGAGTGGCCCGGCACCGTCGAGCGGCTGCCCGCCGACGTCGTGCCGCACATGGGCTGGTCGCCGGTCGAGGCCGCCGCGGGCACCCGCCTGTTCGCCGGCGTCGAGCACGAGCGCTTCTACTTCGTTCACTCCTACGCGGTCCAGCAGTGGACGCTCGAGGCCACCGGCGCCTTCGAGCGCGTCGCGCCGCACGTCACCTGGGCCGAGCACGGCGCCCGGTTCGTCGCCGCCGTCGAGAACGGGCCGCTCTGCGCCACCCAGTTCCACCCCGAGAAGTCCGGCGACGCCGGAGCCCACCTGCTGGAGAACTGGGTCAGGAGCCTCTGACCCGACCCGGGCGGACGAGGCGGTCCACCGTGGCGATGAGGGAGAGGCCGAAGCGGACGACCGCGAGCGCGCGACGTCGCTCAGGTCGTGGGGGCGTCTCCACCGAGGTCTCGGCCCACGCCCCAGAGGCGGGCCACGTGGGAGGCGTCGGTGCCACAGCACCCGCCGACGACCGTCACACCCGGCAGTCGTCCCACCACGCGGTCGTGCCCTGCCGAGATCGCGTCGAGGTCGCCCGCGTCGAGGTCGTCGGCCTGGTCGAGCTCCGCATGGCTGCGGGTCGATGCGTTGTAGCGCAGCCCGAGCATCCTGCTGCGCCAGTCGATCCCGTCGTCACCGCCATCGGTCGACAGAGCAGCGAGCACGTGCTCCGGGTGGGCGCAGTTGACGAGGTAGTAGTCGGGGGCCGCCTGTTCGTCGACCGTGGCGATCGCCGCCGCGAGCGTCGACCCGTCGGGCAGCCGGCCGTCGACCTCGACGGTGAACGAGATCGCCACGGGCAGCTCCAGCTCGCGGCACGCCTGTGAGATCCCGACCGCCTCGCCCGCCGTCGTGAGCGTGTAGGCCGTGACGAGGTCGGCGCCCGCCTCGGCGAACGCCGCCACCTGGGCGCGGTGGTAGTCGGCGGCCTCGGCCGGGCTCGGTGCACCGGCGCTGCGGTAGCCGTCTCCGCGCGGACCCACCACCCCCACGACGGCGACGTCTCGAAGGCCGTGCTCGTCGGCAAACCGGCGACCGAGACCGCGGAGCAGGTCGATGGCGTCCGTGTCGGCTCGCGCCAGGTCGGAGGGGGTGTGGCCGAGCCGTGCACCCCAGTCGGGGTTGGCCCGCCACGTCGGTGACTCGAGGAGCAGCCCGGCTCCTGCTCGTGCTGCGACGGACGCGTAGGCGTCGTAGTACGTCGTGAGCAGCCCACGGCCGGTGGCGTCGTCGAGCAACGGGTAGGCGGCGAACTCCCGGAGCTCGACCCCGTGGTTGAAGATGAGGTCGGTCTCGAGCCCGCCGTCGGTGACCATCGGCCGACCGGCCACCTGCGGAAGTGGATCCATGTCGGCTCCCGTGCGTCGCGAGGATCGGACCCTTCTCGGTGTACCAGACCCCATGTCGGGGCACGCGCGGAACGGCACGAGGCGGCGCCGCCGTGAGTCTGCTCGGGGATCCACGGACCGACACGCGGGGAGGCTGCCCGCCATCACACGGCATACTCGGTGGTCGCACGTCGGGCGGCGCGAGTCCCCGACGACACCTGCCGACCGACCACGACCACGACCGTCGTGACCGACCCGAGGAGTCGACCGATGACCGGCCAGCACACCGCCGCCCACCCCCGACTCGAGCTGCTGCCCGCCGTCGACATCGCGGGCGGCCGGGCTGTCCAGCTCGTCCAGGGCGTCGCCGGCAGCGGTGGCGAGTTCGGCGACCCGTGGGAGGCCGCGAAGGCCTGGCAGGACCAGGGCGCCGAGTGGATCCACCTCGTCGACCTCGACGCCGCGTTCGGCCGCGGGAGCAACCGCGATCTCATCGGCTCGATCGTCGGGCGCCTCGACCTGCGCGTCGAGCTGTCGGGAGGCATCCGCGACACGCCGTCCCTCGAGGCGGCCCTCGCCACGGGGTGCCGTCGCGTCAACATCGGCACGGCGGCGCTGGAGAACCCGGAGTGGACCGCGTCGGTCATCGCCGAGCACGGCGACCGCGTCGCCATCGGGCTCGACGTGCGCGGCACCACCCTCGCGGCCCGCGGGTGGACCCGCGACGGCGGCGACCTCTGGGAGGTGCTCGACCGGCTCGACCGCGAGGGCTGTGCCCGGTACGTCGTCACCGACGTCCAGAAGGACGGCATGCTCCAGGGCCCGAACACCGACCTGCTCCGCGAGGTCTGTTCGCGCACCGACCGTCCCGTCGTCGCGAGCGGCGGCGTGTCGACCCTCGAGGACATCGCCGCCATCCGCGGGCTCGTCGAGGTCGGCGTCGAGGGTGCCATCGTCGGCTCGGCCCTCTACCGCGGCGCGTTCACGCTCCCGGAGGCGCTCGACGTCGCCGGCCGCCCGGAGGCCCGCGCGTGAGCGACGACACGACCGGCGCCTTCCACGACGCCGAGGGCCGCCCGTCCGACTCGGCCGGTCAGGCGTGGGAGGGCAAGTCGATCCCGAGCCACGGGTTCTCCGGCGACACCGGGGCGGCCGACCCCGCCCTGCTCGCCGCGGTCGAGGCACTGCATTCCGGCCCGACGCCCGAGGCCGAGCAGGCGCTCGTCGCGGCGGTCGCCGCGGCGCGCTGGCTCGTGCCCGTCGTCGCCGTCGCCACGGAGGTCGACGCGTCGGGCGAGCACGCGGCCGACACCCGCAGCGACATGGCCGCGGTCACCCTGACCGCCCCGGACGGCTCGCGCGCCCTACCGATGTTCACCTCGCTCGCCAGCCTCGCCGAGTGGGACCCCACGGCACGTCCGGTGCCCGTACCGGCGTCGTCGGCCGCGCGGGCGGCCATCACCGAGGAGTGCCAGGTGCTCGTCGTCGACGTGGCCTCGCCCCAGGCCACCGTGCTGCGCCCGAGCATGCTCTGGGCGCTGGCCCAGCAGCGTCCGTGGGTCCCGAGCCACGCCGATGCGCACGTCGCCGCCGCCGTGGCGGCGGCCGTCGCCTCCGAGGAGGCCGTCGCCGGCCACCGCCTCGAGGCGGGGGAGCCGGCCGGGGCCGGGGTCCTGCGCGTCGTGCTGGCCCTGCGCGCCGGCCTCGACGCCGACGCGGTCGGCGCGGTCGCGACGCGGATCGGCGAGCGCATCGCCACCGACGGCGAGACGCGTGCGAGGATCGATGCGCTGACGTTCTCGCTGGAGCCCGCCGGCTGAGCGACGCGTCGCAGGCAGAAGGCCCGACCACGACGAAGGGAGCGCCGGTGCCCGGACGAGTGAAGAGCCCGAGCGGACCTCTGGGGTTCATCGCCGACCCCGCTCTCGATGCCCAGCGCCGCCGCGACCTGCGGCAGATGCGGCTGGTGGCCACCGGCCTGCTCGTCTTCGCGGCGGTCGTCTACCTGCTGACGCGCGGCCACGGCGACGGCGTGCTCGGCTTCGTCAACGCCGGGGCCGAGGCCTCGATGGTCGGTGCCTGCGCCGACTGGTTCGCCGTCACGGCGCTCTTCCGCCACCCGCTCGGTCTGCCGATCCCGCACACGGCGCTCATCCCGCGCAAGAAGGAGATGATCGGCAAGAGCCTCGAGGAGTTCGTCAGCGAGAACTTCATGCGCGAGGACATCATCCGCGAGCGTGTGCTCGACGCCGAGCCGACGCGTCGGGCCGCCGAGTGGGTCCTCGGCCCGGGCCACGCCAAGCGCCTCGTCGACGAGGTCGCGACGGTCACGGTGCACGCCCTGCACCGGATCCCCGACGCCGACGTGCGCGCCGTCATCGAGCAGGCCGTCCTGCCCCGGCTCAAGCAGGAGCCGATCAGCTCGCTCGCCGGGGGCCTGCTCGACCAGGTCGTGCGCGACGAGGCCCACGTGGCCCTCGTCGACCTCGCCCTGGACGAGCTGCGGGTGTGGCTCGTCGACAACGAGGACCTCTTCGAGTCGCTCATCACCCAGCGGGCCCCCGCGTGGGTGCCTGACGCGATCAACGACCTCGTGGCCCGCAAGGTCCACACCGAGGCGCTCAAGTGGCTCGCGGACATCCGCAACGACCCGCGGCACGACGTGCGCCTGGCGCTCGACAAGCTGCTCGTCGACCTCGCCGACGACCTCCAGCACGACCCCGTCACGCAGGCCAAGGCCGAGCGCCTCAAGGAGCGCCTCCTGTCCCACCCCCAGGTGCCCGACACCGCGATGGCGCTGTGGTCCTCGCTGCGGTCCGTCGTCGTCGCGGCGCTCGAGGACGAGGACGGGCCGGTGCGCACCCGGGCCGTCAAGGAGGTCACCGGGCTCGCCGAGCGCCTGCTGGCCGACAAGGCGGTCCGCGACCGCATCGACGCCCGGATCTGCGACGCGACGGTCTACGCCGTCGAGCGGTACGGCACCGAGGTCACCCAGGTCATCAGCGCGACCATCGACCGCTGGGACGGCAAGGAGACGGCCGAGCGCGTCGAGCTCCAGGTG
>JAEWFB010000129.1 GCA_023389095.1 Actinomycetes bacterium | reverse complement strand
CCGCGGTGACGGCGACGACCGGCTTGCTGCTGCGCAGCATCGTCTGCCGGGCACCGCGGAGCCAGAAGTCGGCGCCGGCGGCGATCGCCTCGGACGCGAGGTGCATGACCCGCTCGTGCGGCACGTCCGAGTACGCGAAGGCCACGACGTCGACGCGCTCGCGGGTCACGAGGTCGGTCAGCTGCGCCTCGTCGACGATCGGGATCCCTTGCGGGTAGAGCGAACCCGCGAGCTCGGTCGGGTAGCGGCGGCCGTCGATGTCGGGGATCTGCGTCGCCGTGAAGGCGACGACCTCGTAGGCGGGGTCGTCGCGGAAGGTCACGTTGAAGTCGTGGAAGTCGCGTCCGGCGGCGCCGAGGATGACGACGCGTCGGGGCGCGGTCCCGTCGGACCGGCGTGACCCGTCCGTGGCGTCGATGGCGGCCGGGCTGGGGGCGAGGGGTCCGGTGGTGCTCATGGCCAACTCCGTGGCTGAGGTCGACCGCCGGAACCGACACACCCTGGAGCGGGTAGTCCTGGCTGCGGGACCCGCCATCCCCATGGTGGCACCCGGGCGCCCGGCGCGTCAGGGGGAGGAGACCAGTCTCACCGTGGCGACGAGGGTGGCGTGCGGCACGACGGCCTGACGCCCGGCCGTCGTGGTGCGACGATCGAGGGGTGAGCAGCACGACGGCCGACCGCGACGGCCACCCGAGCCGCGCGACCGCGACCCACGAGCACGTCTCCCTCGCCGAGCAGTGGCTCGCGCGCAACTACCACCCGCTGCCCGTCGTCATCGCGCACGCCGAGGGTGCGTGGGTCACCGACGTCGACGGACGCCGCTACCTCGACGCGCTGGCCGGCTACTCGGCGCTCAACTTCGGGCACCTGCACCCGGTGCTCGTCGGCGCCGTCCGCGACCAGCTCGACCGGCTGACGCTGACGAGCCGTGCCTTCCACAGCGACCGGCTCGCCCCCTTCGCGCGCGACCTCGCCGCCCTCGCCGGCAAGCAGCTCGTGCTGCCGATGAACACCGGGGCCGAGGCGGTCGAGACAGCGATCAAGACGTCGCGCAGGTGGGGCTACGAGGTGAAGGGCGTGCCCGACGGCCGCGCCCGCATCGTCGTCATGTCGGGCAACTTCCACGGCCGCACGACGACGATCGTCAGCTTCAGCGACGACCCGGTCGCCCACGACCACTACGGGCCGTACACGCCCGGGTTCGACGTCGTGCCCTACGGCGACGCGGCCGCCCTCGAGGCGGCGCTGACCGACGACACCGTCGCCGTGCTCCTCGAACCGATCCAGGGTGAGGGCGGCGTCGTCATCCCGCCCGAGGGCTACCTGAGCGACGTCCGCCGCCTGACCTCCGAGCGCCGGGTGCTCATGGTCGCCGACGAGATCCAGTCCGGGCTCGGGCGCACCGGCTCGACGTTCGCCTGCGACCTCGAGGGCGTCGTGCCTGACCTCTACGTGCTCGGCAAGGCCCTCGGCGGCGGGATCCTGCCGGTGTCGGCCGTCGTCGGCGACGCCGACGTGCTCGGCGTCTTCACCCCCGGCAGCCACGGCTCGACGTTCGGCGGCAACCCGCTCGCGGCCGCGGTGGGGCACGCGGTCGTCGGCCTGCTCGAGACCGGCGAGTACCAGGAGCGCGCCGCGTGGCTCGGCGAGGTGCTCGCCGAGGGGCTTCGGCCGCTCGTGGGCCACGGCGTCGACGCGGTGCGGGTGCGCGGCCTGTGGGCCGGCGTCGACGTCGACCCCGCGCTCATGACCGGGCGAGAGGTGTGCGAGCGGATGCTCGAGCAGGGCGTCCTCGTCAAGGACACCCACGGCTCGACCGTCCGCATCGCCCCACCGCTCGTCGTCGAGGAGCGCGACGTCGAGCTGCTCGTCGACGCCTTCGCCCGCATCCTGCGCTGACGCGTCTCCTACTGGCCGCCGTGCCCTCGCTGAGGTGCCCACCCGACCGCGCGGTCGGGTGGGCACTGTCCGCCCGATCGCGACCCCCACCTAAGCGGTCGAGTCGGGCAGGTCCTCAGGTCGAGTGGGCAGTTCCTCGCGTTGGACGGGCTACTGGCCGCCGTGCCCGGGCATGCTCGGGACCCGGGCGCGTGGCGTCGACTCGTCGGACCACCGCAGGACGGCACCGACGCCATCGGCCGGGTTGACCTGCCCGGGGTCGACGAGCGTCACGCCGGCGCGGGAGCACACGGCCGCCCACACGAGGGCGGCGTCGGCCGGCACCTCGACGGGCTCGGACGCGCCGGCGAGCGTGGCCTCCTCACGGGAGGAGCCGATCTCGAGTCGCCCCGAGCCGACCCACAGCGCGAGGTCGTGCACGCGCCCGTCGACGAGGAGCACCTCGCCGGCCTGCGCGCGCTGGAGCACCTCGACGACCGGCTCCAGCCCTTCGGCGGCGGCCTCGGCCCGCCCGGTCTGCTCCTCGAAGCGTCCGACGAGGTTGGCCTCGGCGGCCGCCCGCGTCGCCGCGAGGACCGACTCCGTGGCCTCCCGCTCGGCGACCTCCGACGTGCCCGGCGCGCGGCCGCCGGTGCGGGACCGCACGAGGAGCGCGCGCAGGGCCTCGCTCGCGTGCTGTTCGAGGTAGCTCATCGCGTGCTCGTCGCCCATGAGCACGACGACCTCCGGCCGGTGCTCGCGGACGACACGGTCCAGCTGCTCGGCCACGGCGGCGGCGTTGCGCTCCCACGAGTCCTCGACGCGGGCCTGGAACCGGCGCTGGGCGGTCGGCGGGGCGCCGGCCCGGTGGATCTCGTCGTGGCCGCCCTCGACGGACGACGACTCGGGGTCACCGACGCCGGAGGTCACCTCGATGTCGGCCCCGCTCCGGTCGAGCTTCACGACGACGTGCGGCACGGTGCCGGCGAGCGCCCGCACGGCCGGCACGAGCGAGGGGATCGGGCCCCACGTCGCGTCCTCCCGGGGGCGCCCGGGCAGCTCGACGTCATCGAGCAGGCCGTCGGCGTTGGCGACGAGCAGCCGACCGCGCTGCCCGCCGTGGCCGGTGGGTGCGAGCGCCGCCTCCTCGAGGCCGTCGACGATCGCCTGCGGGGCGCCGTCGGCGACGAGCCTCCGCACGATGTCGCGCCATCGCGCGTCGAGGTCGTCGGACGTCGCGGGGTCGGTCTTCGTCACGTCCATCGTCACGCTCACGAACGGGCCGCTGGCCTCCGCCAGCCCGTGGAACAGCTCGAGGTCCATGGTCACCTCCATGTCTGGGACATCTCGGTCAAGGGACGTCTGGTCTCCTACCCACTCGGGACGGTCCTCGTCGGCCGAATTCCGGCGAGTCTGACAAGGTGGGGGTGATGGACCATGTCTGGTACGCGGCGTACGGGTCGAACCTCTCGCGCGACCGCTTCACCCACTACCTCGCCGGCGGCCGCCCCGCCGGCGCCGCCCGCGGGTACGGCGGCGCGCGCGACGCGTCCGAACCCCTCGCCGACGTGCCGCTGACCCTCGACGGGCAGGTGTACTTCGCCTGGGACTCCCCGACGTGGGGCGGCGGCATCGCCTTCTACGACCCCGACGCGTCGGGCGGGGGCGCGCGTGACGTCGGTTCTGACGCGGGTGCTGACGCGGGTGCTGCGGGTGGCGGGTCGGGCGTCGCCGCGCGGGCCTACCTCGTCACCGGCGAGCAGTTCAGCGACGTCGCGAGCCAGGAGATGCGCCGCCCCGTCGGGCGCGACCTGCCGCTGTCCGAGCTGTTCCGCGAGAGCCGGACGGCCGTGCTCGGCCCCGGTCGCTACGAGACGCTGCACGTCGTCGGCGAGGTCGACGACGTGCCCGTCGTGACCTTCACGGCGTCGTGGGACCACGCATCCGCCGCGCTCAACCCGCCGGTCGACGCGTACCTGCGCACCATCGCGACCGGGCTGGCCGAGTCGCACGGCTGGGACGCGTCGGCGATCTGCGACTACCTGCTGACGCGTCCGGGCTCGGCGCCTGCGTGGACGCCCGACGCGCTCGCCGACCTCGTCACCGACGCCCTCTCCCCCGCCTGACGCCAAGTCCCCCGCCTGACGCCCAGCGCCGTCCCTGGCCGAACGGGCCGAGTGGCCGGATCGAACCGCCGAAACCCGCCGCAGAGGCCGTTTCCGCCTCTCGTTCCGGCCACTCGACCCAGGCCGGGCCCCGATCAGGTCCCGGCGGGGAGACGGTGTCGATGGGGACGAAACGGGTACAGCGCCCCACGGACCTCTTGCGCCGATGCAGGAGACGCGTCCGCTGACGAGAGGCGACCACATGGCAACCGTCGACACCAGGCCCCAGGAGACACCGGTCCTCAAACGGCATGTCGGGATCATCGGGCTGCTGTTCGCCAGCGTCGGCTCGATCATCGGCTCGGGCTGGCTCTTCGGGGCGCTCAACGCCTCGCAGGCCGCCGGGCCGGCGTCGATCGTCTCGTGGGTCTTCGGTGCGATCCTCATCCTGCTCATCGCGCTCTGCTACGCCGAGCTGGGCACGATGTTCCCGCTCTCGGGCGGTGTGGTCCGCTTCCCGCACATCGCCTTCGGCAGCTTCGCGAGCTTCACGAGCGGCTGGATCACCTACGTGGCGGTCGGCACGACGGCCCCGATCGAGGTCGAGGCCGCGCTCCAGTACGGCACGAAGTACGCCGACTTCACGACGAAGCACATGATCGGCGGCGAACCGGTCTACACGCTGACGCCGCTCGGCTACACGGCGGCGGTCATCCTCATGGCGGTCTTCGTCGTCATCAACTACTTCGGCGTCCGTTGGTTCGCCCGGATCAACAACGCCCTCGTGTCGTGGAAGCTGTTCATCATCGTGCTCGTCATCGTCGCGTTCTTCGTCGCGGCATTCCACGGCGAGAACTTCACGAGCCACGGCTTCACCCCGACCGGCTGGCACGGCGTCTTCACCGCCATCGCGACGAGCGGAATCGTCTTCTCCTACCTGGGTTTCCGCCAGGGCATCGAGCTGGCCGGCGAGACCGACAACCCACGTCGCAACGTGCCGCTCGCCGTCATCGGCTCGGTCCTCATCACGGCCGTCATCTACATCCTGCTGCAGGTGGCCTTCATCGGAGCGCTCGACCCGTCGACGCTGACCAGCTCCAAGGGATGGGCGAACCTCTCCTTCGAGAACGACTTCGGCCCGCTTGCGGCGCTGTCGACGCTCCTCGGCATGGGCTGGCTCGCCGTGCTGCTCTACATCGACGCCATCATCTCCCCCGGTGACACCGGCCTCATCTACACGACGGTCACGGCGCGCATCTCCTTCGCGATGGCGCGCAACGGCAACGCCCCCAAGGCGCTCGAGCGCACGACGCACCGCGGCGCCCCCCTCATCGGGCTGGTGCTGGCGTTCGTCATCGGGCTCATCGCGTTCCTGCCGTTCCCGAGCTGGCAGCAGCTCGTCGGGTTCATCACCTCGGCGACGGTGCTGTCGTTCGCGTCCGGAC
>JAEWFB010000039.1 GCA_023389095.1 Actinomycetes bacterium | reverse complement strand
GAGCTGACGGACGCCGGCGACACGCTCGCCGACGTGGCGCTGGCGCTGCCCGAGGTCGGTGTCGTGCTCGTGGCGCGGGCCACCCTCGGCACCCTGAACCACACCATGCTGACCCGGGAGGCGCTGTCGCACAGAGGCATCCGTCAGCTCGGCATGGTCGTCGGCGCGTGGCCGGGCAACCCAGGCGTCATCGAGGCGACCAACCGCGACGTGTTCGCCGCGCTCCCCGAGGGGCTGCTCGGCGCCGTCCCGTCGGGGGCGCCGACGGGCACCCCCGACGCCTTCAGGGCGTCGGCCGCCGGGTGGCTGTCCGGGCTCGCGGGTCGACTCGGCCGGAACGGCTGACCCCGCGACTCGACGGCGTCAGCGCCGCGGCACGCCCTGACGGATGAGGCCGCGGACGATGCCGTCGGTCAGGGCCCGCCACGACGCGGCGAGGATCGAGCCCGCGACGCCGATGGTGTCCCACGACGTCTCGCCGTCGGAGGTCTCGATGAGCACGCGCGTCACGGCGTCGGTGCCGTGCGAGGCGTCGAGGATGCGCACCTTGAAGTCGATGAGCTCGAGCTTCTCGATCTCGGGGTAGGCGCGCGAGAGCGCGTCACGCAGCGCGTGGTCGAGCGCGTTGACCGGGCCGTTGCCCTCGCCGGTGGCGATGAGTCGCGAGCCGTCGGCGCGCAGCTTGACCGTCGCCTCCGACGAGGCGTCGCCGGTGCCCGAGGAGTCGGTGATGACGCGCCACGACTCGACCTCGAAGTAGTGGGTGCAGCCCGGCTGCAGGGCCTCGCGGATCATCAGCTCGACGGTGGCGTCGGCGGCGTCGAACGTCCAGCCGCGCAGCTCGAGGTCCTTGACCTCGGCGAGGACGCTCGCGACCACGTCGGGTCGCTCGGACAGGTCGAGGCCGGCCTCGCGGGCCTTGAGCTCGATGCTGGCCCGGCCGGCCATGTCGGACACCAGGGTGCGCATCCCGTTGCCGACGAGCTCGGGCTCCATGTGCTGGTAGAGGTCGGGGTCGACCTTGAGGGCGCTGGCGTGCAGACCGGCCTTGTGCGCGAAGGCGCTCGCGCCGACGTAGGGCTGGCGGCTGTACGCCGGCACGTTCGTCACCTCGCTGATCGCGTGGGCGATGTGCATGGCTCGCCGGAGCGACTCCGGGGCCATGGCGGGCAGGCCGAGCTTGAACTGGAGGTTGGCGGCGACGGTGACGAGGTCGGCGTTGCCGGTGCGCTCGCCGTAGCCGTTGACGGTGCCCTGGACGTGCGTCGCGCCGGCCCGGACCGCAGCGACGGAGTTGGCCGCGGCGCACCCGGTGTCGTTGTGGCAGTGGGCGCCGATGCGCGCACCGGTCGAGGCGATGACGTCGGCGACGACCTCCTCCACCTGGTGCGGCAGCATGCCGCCGTTGGTGTCGCAGAGCACGACGACCTCAGCACCGGCGTCGTGCGCCGTGCGCACCACCTCGAGCGCGTAGTCGTGGTCGAGGTGCCAGCCGTCGAAGAAGTGCTCGCAGTCGACGAAGACCCGGCGGCCCTGGGCGACGAGGTGCGACACGGTGTCGCGGACCATGGCCAGGTTCTCCTCGAGCGTCGTCTTGAGCGCCCGCTCGACGTGGCCGGTGTGCGACTTGGCCACGAGGCAGACGACCGATGCGTCCGAGTCGACGAGGGCCTGCACGAGGGGGTCCTGCGCCGCGGCGCCCCCCGCCCGTCGGGTGGCCCCGAAGGCGGCGAGCGTCGCGTGGCGCAGGCGCAGCTCACCCTTGGCGCGCTCGAAGAACTCGGTGTCCTTCGGGTTGGCACCCGGCCAGCCACCCTCGATGAAGTCGACCCCGAGGTCGTCGAGCAGCCCGGCGATGGCCAGCTTGTCCGACACCGACAGGTTGAGACCCTCCTGCTGTGCGCCGTCGCGCAGGGTGGTGTCGTAGACGTGCAGCGCTTCCATGACCTTCATTGTCCTCGATCTCGGGGATGGCTCCGTGTGGGTCGTCCTCGGTGCTCTCATCGGGCCGGTGGGCCGGGTGCCGCCTCCGCCGGGGTGTGGCGTGGGCCGCGTCTCCGTCACGGTGGTTCGGGAAACAAAAAGACCCCCCGGGGTGCGGGAGGTCTGCGCGACGAGGGTGTCTCGTCGCGCTAGTCGATAATGAGCGTGCTGGTGGGCACGAGGTGCGGCTTCACGCTCGTCAATGTAGGGCCGCCGAAACGTCCCCGAAACACCCGGTCCGGATGCTGGGACCGACGTCTCGCGATCGGGCCGCCGCGACGAGCCCCACGAAGAGGCGGTCGTCCGGCACCGTCTCCGGGTGCGACTGCACGCCGAGGGCGAACGCGCCCCGATCGCCCGGGAGCTCCATCAGCTCGCAGACGCCGTCGGCCGACCACGCCGACGCCACGAACGGGCCGAGCGCGCCGACGCCCTGGTGGTGATGGCACCGCGCCGCGAAGGAGGCGCCGAGGAGCGCGTGGGCTCGCGTGCCGGGGAGCGTCGCGACGTCGTGCCGGTGCAGGCCGTCGGGCGACGCCCCGCCCCGGTGGTCGTCGTGCCCCAGCCGGTCCGGCAGGTGCTGCTCGACCGTGCCGCCGGCCGCGACGGCGAGCACCTGCATCCCACGGCAGACGCCGAGGACCGGCAGCCCGACCTCGAGCGCCGCGCGGGCCAGGGCGAGCTCGGTGACGTCGCGGGCCGCGTCGACCGGGCCGATGTCCGGGTGGTACGGCTCGCCGAACCAGTGGCCCGCGATGTCACCGCCGCCGGTGAGCACGAGAGCGTCGACCGACGCCACGAGCCGTCGGGCCGTCGTCGCGTCGAGGTCGTCGCGGGCGGGTACGAGCAGCGCCAGGGCGCCGACGCGCCCCAGCGCGTCGACGTACCGGCTCCCCGCGAGCCGCACCGACGAGGACTCCTGCTCCCCTGGTCGCACGACGTGCTCCTCGTGCGCCGACACCGCGACGACCGGGACCGAGGGAGCGGCGCCCCCGGCCGTCGCGGAGACCATGGGCGCGTGCTCAGCCACGCGCCGACCTGCCCGCGGCGCGGTCCCGTGCCGCGGCCACGAGGGCCTCGAACAGGCGCAGGTCACCACCCTCCTCGGGGTGCCACTGGACCGCGAGGCGGAAGGAGCCCGACGGGTCCTCCATGGCCTCGAGGGTGCCGTCGTCGGCCCACGCCGACGCGACGTACCCCGGGTGGCTCAGGACCGACTGGTGGTGGTAGCTCGGGACGTCGGCGGCCGGCCCGAGGATGTCGGCGACGCGCGTGCCGGCCACGGTGCTCACCGGGTGGCTGCCGTACGTCGCGGGGCCGGGCGAGTGGTCGTCGTGGCCGACCCGCTCGGGCACGTGCTGCTCGAGCCGGCCGCCCGCGGCCACCGCCATGACCTGCATGCCGCGGCAGATGCCGAGGACCGGGACGTCGAGCTCTGCCGTGGCGCGCGCGAGGGCCACCTCGATGGCGTCGCGGTCCGGGCGGGAGGCCTGCACCGTCGGGTGCCGTTCCGCGTCGTACAGCTCGGGCGCGACGTCGGCCCCACCGGCGATGACGACGCCGTCCAGACGCCCGAGGACCTCGCGCACGAGCTCCTCGGAGCCGTCGAGCCGGGGCGGGACGAGCAGGGCGATGCCGCCGGCCTCCTCGACCTTGCGCACGTAGCTGTGCGGCACGAGGGCCGAGGGCACGTCGGCCCAGTCGCCGCGCGTCGCCGGCTCGACGTACGCGGTAATGCCGATGATCGGGCGAACCCCGCTGTCGGACAATGGGTCTCCTTGGTGGTCAGGGCACTCAGAGTGGGGTGACGTAGGCGCCCGAGATGCCGCCGTCGACGAGGAACGTCGAGGCCGTGATGAAGCTCGACTCGTCGGAGGCGAGGAAGAGCACGGCGTTGGCCATCTCCTCGGGCTCGCCGAACCGGCCCATCGGGACGTGGACGAGCCGCCGCGCGGCCCGCTCCTCGTCCTTGGCGAAGAGCTCCTGCAGCAGCGGCGTGTTGACCGGGCCGGGGCACAGGGCGTTGACACGCACGCCCTCGCGGGCGAACTGCACGCCGAGCTCGCGGCTCATCGACAGCACGCCGCCCTTGCTGGCGCTGTAGGAGATCTGGCTCGTCGCCGCACCCATGACCGCCACGAACGAGGCGGTGTTGATGATCGAGCCCCTCTTCTGCTCGAGCATGTAGGGCAGGGCCGCCTTGCAGCACAGGTAGACCGACGTGAGGTTGACCTCCTGCACCTTGCGCCAGGCGTCGAGGTCGGTGTCGAGGATCGAGTCGTCCTCGGGCGGGGAGATGCCGGCGTTGTTGAAGGCGATGTCGACCGAGCCGTAGGTGTCCTTGGCGGTGCGGAAGA
>JAEWFB010000561.1 GCA_023389095.1 Actinomycetes bacterium | reverse complement strand
CGGTCGACCATCGGGCCGGCCTGGGCCTGGGTGCGCGGCACGAGGACCTTCCAGCCGAAGAGCGGCTTGGTCTCGAACCACGCGAACTCCTCGCGCAGGTCGACGTTCGGGGAGACGACGGCGAGCGAGGCCTCGAGGGGCTCCTTGCCCGTGAAGAGCCGGTCGACGGCCTCGAGCGAGGACGTGACGGACGTCTGGCGGACCGTCGTCGCGTTGGTCGTCAGGGCCACGAGCGACTCACCGGGGCGGCCCGCGGCGAGCAGCCCGGCCAGCGCCTTGCGGATCGTCTCGGCGTTGCCGAGCAGCACGACAGTGTCGGCGTCGGCGGTGTACGGCGCGAGGTCGAGCCCGGCGTGCTCGGTGGCGAGGACGTGGACGGCGCCGGTGCTCTTGGAGGTCAGCGGCACCCCCGCGTACGTCGGGCCGGCGGTGACGGCCGAGACGCCCGGCACGACGTCGAAGGTCAGCCCGGCCTTGCGGCAGGCACGGACCTCCTCGGCGAGGCCGTTGAAGGTGGCGGGGTCGCCGTCCATGAGCCGCACGACGAGGCCGGACGGGCCGACCGCCTTCGCGGCCTTGACGACGAGCTTGGCGCGGACGGCGTGCGTCAGCTCCTGGCCCTGCTCGCCGTGGCCGGCGTCGATGACCTCGACGCCGGGACGCGCGTGGGCGAGGACGACGTCCTCGCGGGCGATGCGGTCGATCACGACGGCGTCGGCGGCCGCGAGCAGGTCGCGGGCGCGCAGCGTCAGCAGGCCCGGGTCACCCGGACCGGACCCGACGAAGGCGACGCGGGCGGGAGAGGTCGAGAGCGTGGGGGTCGACGCCGTCTGCTCCGACGGCTGGCGAGACTGGGTCACGAAACTTGCTCCGGTCGGTGGGTGGCGTGCGGTGAGTCGGTGTCGTACGGACGGTCGTCGGGACTGTCGTACTGGCTGTCGTGGTGGTCGGCGCCTGGCGGGGCGCCCACCGGGGCGGGCGCCCCTGACGGGGTGCCGGTGATCTCGGCGGCGCCGTCCTCGAGGCAGACGAGCGCGAGCCGGCGCCCCAGGTCCTCGGCCTCGTGGTACCCGCCGACGAGCGAGCGACGCAGCTCGAGGGCGCCGTCCTGCGTGCCGACGAAGGCACGCAGCGACAGCACCGGGCCGTCGTCGTCCTCGACGACCTCGGCCAGCGCCCCGACGGGGGCGGTGCAGCCGGCCTCGAGGGTGCGCAGCAGCGACCGCTCGGCGAGGACGCAGGCACGGGTGTCGGGGTCGTCGATCGGGGTGACCGCGGCGAGCACGTCGGCGCGGTCGGACCGGCACTCGACGGCGAGGGCACCCTGGCCCGGTGCCGGGAGCACCTGGATCGGGTCGAGCACCTCGGTGGCCTCGTCGAGGCGTCCGAGACGGGCCAGGCCGGCCCGCGCGAGGACGACGGCGTCGAGCGTGCCCGACGTGACGAGGCCGATGCGCGTGCCGACGTTGCCGCGGATCGGGCGGATCTCGATGCCGAGGCCCAGCGCCGCGAGCTGCGCGGTACGGCGCGGCGACCCGGTGCCGACGACCGACCCGGGCGGCAGCTCGCCGAGGGTGAGGCCGTCGCGGGCCACGAGGACGTCGCGGCTGTCCTCACGCTCCGGGACCGCCGCGACCACGAGGCCCGGCTCGGGGGTGGTCGGCAGGTCCTTGAGCGAGTGGACGGCGACGTCGATGCGACCGTCGAGCAGGGCCTTGCGGATCGCGGCGGCGAAGACGCCGGTGCCGCCGATCGCCGTGAGCAGCTCGCCGGACGTGTCGCCCTCGGTCGTGATCTCCACGAGCTCGACGTCGTGGCCGAGCGCGCGCAGGCGGTCGGCGACCCAGGCGGACTGGGTCGTGGCGAGGGCGGAGCGGCGGGTGCCGAGGCGGAGCGCGGTCATGCGGCACCACCGCGCTTGGGAGGGGTCGACACGTTGGCGACGTCCTTGGGCTCGAGGTCGAACAGCTCGCGCAGGGCCGCGGCGTAGTCGTCGCCGCTGCCCTCCATCGCGAACTCCTTGACGCGTCGGGTCGGGGTGTGGAGCAGCTTCTCGACGATGCGGTGCACCGCGAGACCGATCTCGGCCCGGGTGTTCTCGTCGAGGCCGGGCAGGCGCTGGTCGAGCCGCTCCATCTCGCCCGCGACGAGCTCGGCAGCGCGGGAGCGCAGCGCGGCGACGGTGGGCGCGACGGTCTTCTCGACGCGTCGGGTCAGGTAGTCGGCGACCTCGCCCGTGACGAGCTCGCGGACGCGGACCACCTGGGTGGTGTCGGCGCGGCCCTCGAGGAGGCGGCCGAGGTGCTGGAGGTCGAGCAGGGCCACCGAGGGCACCGGCGTCGACCACGTGTCGGCGGGCTCGACGTCGCGGGGCAGCGCGAGGTCGACGACGACCTGCGGGCGACCGTCGCGTCGCGTGGCCGCGGCCGAGAGGTCGGCCCCGGTGACGACGTGGCCCACGGCGCCGGTGCACGTGATGACGAGATCGGCCTCGGCGAGGACGTCGGGCAGCTCGGACCACGCCCGGGCGGTGCCCTGGGTGGCGGCCGCGAGCCGCTCGGCGCGCTCGGGCGTGCGGTTGACGACCGTCAGCTCGCCGATGCCGCCCCGTCGGGTGGTTGCCGCGGCGAGGCCGCTCATGGCGCCGGCGCCGACGACGGCGGCGCTCCGACGCTCGAGCGGTCCGAGCACCTGGGCGGCCTGCTCGAGCGCGATCTGCACGAGCGAGACGCTGTGCCGGTCGATGTCGGTCTCGGAGTGGGCCCGCTTGCCGACGCGAAGGGCCTGCTGGAACAGCGAGTTGAGCGACTCGCCGGCCTGCCCGCGCTGCTGGGCGCCGGAGAGCGCGTCACGCATCTGGCCCAGCACCTGCGCCTCGCCGACGGCCATCGAGTCGAGGCCGCAGGCGACGGTGAAGGTGTGGGCGACCGCGGCGTCGTCGAAGCGCACGTAGAGGTGGTCGGCGAGCGACTCGGCCCGGGCGGCCAGCGCCTCGGCGGGGTCGGTGGGCGTCACGTGCGAGGTGGTGACGACCTCGCCCTGCTCGATGCCCGCGGCGAGCGCGAGCGCCTCACCGATGGCAGCGACGGCCGGGTGGAAGGCGGCGACCTCGGCATAGACCTCGAGGCGGTTGCACGTGGAGAGCACGACGGCCTCCGACGCCGTGGCCGAGCCGAGCACCGAGCCGGCGATGGCCTCGGCGCGGTCGGGGCGCTCCGAGAGCGCCTCGAGCACCGACAGGGGTGCGGTGTGGTGGGACAGACCGATGACGAGCAGGCTCATCGCGCCACCGCCGATCGCAGCTCGCCCGCCGCGAGCGCCTTGCGCTGCGCGTGGAAGGCGAGGATCTGCAGCTCGGTGGAGAGGTCGACGCGTCGCACGTCGACGCCGTCGGGGACGGCGAGGACCGCGGGGGCGAAGTTGAGGATCGAGGAGATGCCGGTGCCCACGAGCGCGTCGCAGACGGCCTGCGCGGCCGGGGCCGGCGTCGCGATGACCCCGATCGCGATGGGGTCGACGGCATGGTGGGCGGCGATCTCGGCGAGGGGCCGGATGCGGACGCCGACGACGACCTCGTCGGCGAGCGCCGGGTCGTCGTCGTAGAGCCCGACGATGCGGAAGCCCTTGGTGACGAAGCCCGAGTACGACGCGAGCGCGTGGCCGAGGTTGCCCATCCCGACGATGGCCACGGGCCAGTCCTGGGTCAGGCCGAGGGCGCGGGAGATCTCGAGGGCGAGGGTCTCGACGTCGTAGCCGACGCCGCGCACCCCGTAGGAGCCGAGGTGGCTGAGGTCCTTGCGCAGCTGGGCAGAGCGCACGCCGACCTCGGCCGCGAGCTCTTCGGACGACACCGACAGCACGCCGTCCTCAGCGAGCCGGGACAGCGTCCGCAGGTACTCAGGAAGCCGCGCGACGGTTGCGTCGGGGATCTCTCGACGCAGAACAGGGTCGGCGGACACGCTTGCTCACCGGCTCCTCTCGCAGAGGCGTTCGAGGCGAACGC
>JAEWFB010000510.1 GCA_023389095.1 Actinomycetes bacterium | reverse complement strand
GGCGGGTGCACCAGCGGGTCCACCGGCGGGTCCCGACCCGTGAGCGCCCGATGACGGATGGCCGCCCGAGAACGACCCGCCGTGGCCGGCGCTCGAGCGCTGCTGGGCGTCGGCGTTCTGCTCGAGGCGACGCGAGAGGTCGCCGAACCGTGCGCTGATCCGCGTCAGGTCGTCCTCGACGCGCCGCCACCGCTCGAGGACGTGCCCGAGGTCGGGCCCGGCCCACGCGCGACGCACCACCGAGACGGCCTGCCGGCTGCGGGCCAGCACCTGGTCGACGTCGCGCCCGTAGGCGGCCATCCGGCCGGCCGAGTCGCGAAGGGCATCGACGTCCGCACCCTTGCTGTACACAGATCTCCCCTTCACCCCTGACGAACGCGAGGCCATCCTCACAGGGCGGCGGCCGGCGAGGCAACGGGGAGCACTCCCCACCCGCCACGGCATACTCGGGACGTCCCGCTCCGCCTCCTTCCGACCTCCTGAAGGCCATGCAGCCCCTCACCTACCGCACCCTCGCCGGTGCCGCCGGCGCCGAGATCGAGGTGCGACGGTCCCGGTTCCTCTGCGACGTCGGGCCGGTCTCGACCGAGGAGGACGCGCGCGCCGTCGTCGAGCGGGTCCGGGCCGCGAGCCGTGACGCCGGCCACCACTGCACGGCGTTCGTCCTCGGCCCCGACGCGATGACCACCCGCAGCAACGACGACGGCGAGCCCTCGGGCACGGCCGGGGCCCCGATGCTCGAGGTGCTGCGCGGTCACGAGCTGACCGACGTCGTCGCCGTCGTCACCCGGTGGTTCGGGGGCACGCTCCTGGGCACCGGCGGGCTCATCCGCGCCTACGGTGACGCCGTCTCCGCGGCCCTGGCCCAGGCGCGCACCGTGACGATGGCCCGGCGCACCACGACGACCGTCGCGGTGGGTCACGCCGACGGACAACGCGTCGAGAACGCCCTGCGAGCGGCCCCCGGCCTGGCGGTGACCGGCGTCGACTACCTCGCCGACGGCGTCCGGCTGCACGTGGCCGTCGAGCCCGCGGCCCTCGACGCCTTCGTGGGCACCGTCGCGGCACTGACGTCGGGGGCCGGGCGCGTGACGCCCGGGGCGGACCTGTGGGTGCCCGTCGGTGGGGGCTCCTGAGCCCCGACCCGTCGGCAGGGCCGCCGCGTCAGCCGCGCAGGTGGGCCACCATCGACCACGACGGGTCGTGGGTCTCGGTGACGCCGACGCTGCCCTGCGTCCAGCGCCGGGACGCCGCACGCACCCGGTCCGCGGCGTCGCTCGTGCCGTCGACGAAGACGTGCAGCACCCGGGTGCCGGCGCTCGACTGGTGGGCGACGACGCGGCCTCGGCCGCCGAGGTCGAGGCTGAGCGCGTCCTCGAAGTGGCGCAGCTCCTCGAGCGCACCCGGCGTGGGCAGGCCGTCCTCGGTGGCGAGGTACTCGAGGAAGACGCCGACGTGCGTGTCGAGCTCGGGGGCGGTGGCCGCGGCGAGCGGCACCTGGGCCATGGCCAGGATCGGCCCGTCGGCGCCCTGCCCCTGGAGCACGACCTGGTGCGGCTCCCCGTTCGGTGACGTGTGCTCGGCCTTGAGGTCGGCCACGAGCGAGCGCACCCACCGCAGCGGGAAGGCGTCCATCGGGGCGAGCTGCGGCCGGGCGATCTCGCCGATCCAGCACTCGACGTCGGACTCGCCGACCGCCGAGTCGAGGGCGAGGTAGGCGATGGTGGCGCGGGCGGCGTCGTCGAGGTGCGCGAACGACGGGTGGTGCACGGCGACCGACAGGCGCAATCCCTCGCGGCGGGCACTGACGACGATGTCGCGGAAGGCGACCGTGGCCCCTTCGGTCTCGAGCTCGACGGCGTCGACGTCCTGGACCGGCTGACGGGTGTCCGCGTAGCCCCACGTCGCCGTCGCCCGCGGCGCCGCCCGCAGCCAGCGGCGCGCGGTGGCCCGCAGCTCCGGGTCGCCCTCGGGCGACACGACGAGCAGGTGCGCGCTCGTCCCGCCGGCCGACAGCTCCCACGTGAGGCCCTCGGCGATCGCGGCCACGCGCCGGCTCAGCTCGTCGGCCACCCGGACCGGCTCGCGGTCGGCGAGCGCCGCCGCGGTGAGCTCCGCGCCCGACTCCTGCCACCACGACCAGAACGCCGTGACCGGGTCGGCGGGGGCCTCCCCCTCGCGTGAGCGCCGGAACAGCCTCATGGCCGCTCATCCTGCACCATGAGGCTGGGAGCGTGGCGCCGTACGGCACGATGGGGCCATGGCACCCCAGGCACTGCACCTCGGCTCCACCGACGCGGCCAACGAGCTGCTCGCCCACGACCCCCTCGCCCTGCTGCTCGGCATGCAGCTGGACCAGCAGATCCCGATGGAGAAGGCGTTCACCTCCCCGAGCGTGCTCGCCGAACGGATGGGCGTGCCGGCCGGTGGCCGCCTCGACGCCGCCGCGATCGCGGCACTGCCGCCCGAGACGCTCCTCGAGTACTTCCGGACGCCGCCGGCGCTGCACCGCTTCCCCGGCTCGATGGCCACGCGCACCCAGCAGCTGTGCCAGGCGCTCGTCGACGACTGGGGCGGCGACGCCGCGAACGTGTGGGCCGGTGTCGACTCGGGCCGCGAGCTGGTGCGCCGCATCGGCAGCCTGCCCGGCTTCGGCGACCAGAAGGCGCGGATCTTCGCCGCGCTGCTGGCCAAGCAGTTCGGGGTGACGCCCGAGGGGTGGCAGGAGGCCACCGGCGACTACGGGCAGTCCGGCCACCGCTCCATCGCCGACGTCGTCGACGACGCGTCGCGACTCAAGGTCCGCGAGTTCAAGAAGGCGAAGAAGGCCGAGGCCAAGCAGCAGGCCTGAGCGCCGACGCCTTCGGTACCGACGCCACGGGCCCCCTTCCGCCGGAAGGGGGCCCGTGCCGTCTGGCGTGGTTCGCCTCTCGACGGAGCGGGTCAGTCGGCGAGGAACGCGAGGAGGTCCGCGCGCGTCAGGACGCCGACCGGCTTGCCGTCGTCGACGACGAGCACCGCATCGGCCGTCTCGAGCTCCTTGCGGGCCGCGGACACCGGCGACCCGGCGCCGATGAGCGGCAGGCCGGGCTCGACGTGCTTCTCGACGGCGTCGGCCAGGTGCGCGCGGCCGGTGAAGAGCGCGTCGAGCAGGGCCCGCTCGCTCACCGAGCCGGCGACCTCGCCCGACATGACAGGCGGCTCGGCCTTGACGACGGGCATCTGGGAGACGCCGTACTCCTGCAGGATCGCGACGGCGTCACGGATCGTCTCGTTCGGGTGGGTGTGCACGAGGGCCGGCATGTCGCCGGTCTTCGTGCGCAGCACGTCGCCGACGGTCTGCTCGGTGTGCTCGTCGGTGAGGAAGCCGTAGGAGTGCATCCACTCGTCGTTGAAGATCTTGCTCATGTAGCCGCGGCCGGAGTCGGGCAGCAGCACGACGACGACGGCCTCCTCGGGCAGGTCGCGGGCGGCGCGCAGCGCGGCCACCACCGCCATGCCGCACGACCCCCCGACGAGCAGCCCCTCCTCACGGGCCAGGCGGCGCGTCATCTCGAACGACTCGGCGTCGGTGACGGCGATGACCTCGTCGACGACCGACGGGTCGTAGGCGCCCGGCCAGAAGTCCTCGCCGACGCCCTCGACGAGGTACGGGCGGCCGGTGCCACCGGAGTAGACCGAGCCCTCGGGGTCGGCCGCGATGATGCGCACCGCGCCGTCGCTGACCTCCTTGAGGTACTTGCCCGTGCCGCTGATGGTGCCGCCGGTGCCCGCGCCGGCCACGAAGTGCGTGACCCGGCCGTCGGTGTCGCGCCAGATCTCCGGGCCGGTGGTCAGGTAGTGGCTGTTCGGGCCCTCGGGGTTGTAGTACTGGTTCGGCTTCCACGCACCGTCGATCTCGCGGACGAGGCGGTCGCTCACCGAGTAGTAGGAGTCGGGGTGGTCGGGCTCGACGGCCGTCGGGCACACGACGACCTCGGCACCGTAGGCCTTGAGCACGTCGCGCTTGTCCTGGCTCACCTTGTCGGGGCAGACGAAGACGCACTTGTAACCGCGGCGCTGCGCCACGAGGGCGAGCCCGACGCCGGTGTTGCCGCTCGTCGGCTCGACGATGGTGCCGCCCGGCTTCAGGAGGCCGTCGCGCTCGGCCGCCTCGACCATGCGCAGGGCGATGCGGTCCTTGACCGACCCACCCGGGTTGAAGTACTCGACCTTCGCCAGGACCGTGCACCTCACCCCCGCGTCGGCCGTGACGGAGCCCAGCTTGACCAGGGGGGTGTTGCCGACGAGGTCGGCCACGTTCTCTGCGTACTTCACGCGCCCATCCTAGGTGCG
>JAEWFB010000473.1 GCA_023389095.1 Actinomycetes bacterium | reverse complement strand
GGCACCGACGTGACCCTGATGCTCAACTGGTACCCGTACGGCGAGCACGCGCCGTTCTACTACGGCGTCGACAAGGGCATCTTCGCCAAGCACGGCATCAACCTGACCATCAAGGCCGGCCAGGGCTCGACGAAGACGGCCCAGGCCGTCGGCGCCGACCAGGTCGACTTCGGCTGGGCCGACACCCCGGCCGTGCTGTCGAACATCGACAAGGGCGTCAAGATCAAGAGCCTCGGGGTGTTCCTGCAGACGACGCCCTCGGCCGTGCAGGTCTTCGCCGACAGCGGCATCAACACCCCGGCCGACCTCAAGGGCCGCACCATCGCCGTGTCGGCCGGCGACGCCCCCACGACGACCTTCCCGATCTTCCTGCAGAAGGCCGGCCTGCAGGCGGGCGACGTCAAGCAGCAGAACCTCGACGCCGCCGGCAAGATCGCGGCCGTCATCAGCGGACGCGTCGACGGGCTCATCGGCTTCGCCCACGACCAGGGCCCGACCATCGCGGCCAAGAGCGGCAAGGAGATGCGCTACCTGCGCTACTCCGACGTCGGCCTCAACTTCTACAGCAACGGCCTCATCGCCTCCGACGCGACGATCGGCTCCAAGGCCGACCTCGCCAAGAAGATGGTCGCCGCCACGAGCGAGGCGTTCGCCGCCGCCGAGAAGGACCCCGAGGGCGCCGTGGCGTCGATGGCGGGCAAGGACCCGCAGATGCCGAAGAAGGACGTCCTGCTCGAGCAGTGGAAGCAGACGATCACGCTGCTCCACACCAAGAGCACCCAGGGCCAGGCGCCGGGTGTCGACGCCGACGCCGACTGGGACTCGACGATCCAGGTGCTGTCCTCGGCCGGGCTGCTCGGCGCCGCCAAGGAGCGCAGCGCCTACTACGACAGCGCCTTCCAGCCGGCAGGGGAGTGACCACCGTGTCCGCGACGATCACCGACCCAGCCCGCACCGGGCCGGCCGCGGCGCACGCGCTCGAGGTCCACGACCTGCACATCCGGTTCGCCTCGAAGCGCGGCGAGGTCACGGCCCTCGAGGGCATCGACCTCACCGTGGAGCGCGGCGAGTTCGTCAGCATCGCCGGGCCCTCCGGCTGCGGCAAGTCGACGCTGCTCAAGGCGGTCGCCGGCCTGACCCGCCCGTCCCGGGGCGACGTCGTGCTCAACGGCACGACCGTCACCGGGCCGCGCCCCGACATCGGCTACGTCTTCCAGCGCGCCGCCCTGCTCGAGTGGCGCACCGTCGAGGGCAACATCCTGCTCCAGGCCGAGATGCGCGGCATGGCCCGCGACAAGGCCCGCTCCCGGGCGCGCGAGCTCATCGCCATGACCGGCCTCGAGGGCTTCGAGGGGGCCCTGCCGCACGAGCTGTCCGGCGGCATGCAGCAGCGGGTCTCGCTGTGCCGGGCGCTGCTCCACGAGCCCGAGGTGCTCCTCATGGACGAGCCGTTCGGCGCCCTCGACGCCCTGACGCGCGAACGGATGAACGTCGAGCTGCACCGCATCTGGGCCGAGACCGGCACGACCGTGCTCCTCGTGACGCACTCGGTGCCCGAGGCCGTGTACCTGGCAAACCGCGTCGTCGTCATGAGCCCGCGACCCGGGCGGGTGCTGCGGGAGCTCGACGTCGCCCTGCCGCGCCACCGCGTCTACGCCGAGACGATGGCCGACCCCGTGTTCCAGGACCTGACGACGACGGTGCGCGAGCTGCTCGGCACCTCGGGCGAGGTCGACTGACCCGCTCCGGCCCTCCGCGACACGCCTTCCCGTCGCCTCTCACGCCTCGTCACGCCTCCCGCCACGACCGAAGGACCCACCATGCCCGAAAACCCCAAGACCCTGCGGGTCGCCCTCAACGGCGTCACCGGCCGCATGGGCTACCGCCAGCACCTCGTGCGCTCGATCCTCGCCATCCGCGACGAGGGCGGCCTCGAGCTGCCCGACGGCTCGCGCGTCGGCGTCGAGCCGATCCTGCTGGGCCGCAACGCCGAGAAGCTCGCCGAGCTCGCGGCCCGCCACGGCGTCGACGAGTGGTCGACCGACGTCGACGCCGTCCTGGCGGACGACAGCGTCGACATCTACTTCGACGCCCAGGTCACCAGCCGACGCGTCGACGCGCTGACCCGGGCGATGCGCGCCGGCAAGCACGTGTACACCGAGAAGCCGACCGCCGAGACGGTCGAGGAGGCACTCGGCCTGGCCACGGTGGCCCGGGAGTCGGGCGTCGTCGCGGGCGTCGTCCACGACAAGCTCTACCTGCCGGGCCTCGTCAAGCTGCGCCGCCTCGTCGACGAGGGCTTCTTCGGCCGGATCCTCTCCCTGCGTGGGGAGTTCGGCTACTGGGTGTTCGAGGGCGACCTCCAGCCGGCCCAGCGGCCCAGCTGGAACTACCGCGCCGAGGACGGTGGCGGCATCGCCGTCGACATGTTCTGCCACTGGAACTACGTGCTCGAGGGCATCCTCGGTCCGGTCCGTGCCGTCACGGCCCGCACCGCCACCCACATCCCCGAGCGCTGGGACGAGCAGGGCAAGGCCTACCCCGCGACCGCCGACGACGCCGCCTACGGCATCTTCGAGGTCGGCGACGGGATCATCGCCCAGATCAACTCCTCGTGGGCGGTCCGGGTGTACCGCGACGAGCTCGTCGAGTTCCAGGTCGACGGCACGCACGGGTCGGCGGTCGCCGGGCTGCACCGGTGCGTCGCCCAGCCGCGCAGCGCGACGCCGAAGCCGGTGTGGAACCCCGACCTGCCCGAGACGCAGTCGTTCCGCGAGCAGTGGATCGACATCCCCGACAACGCGGTTCCGGTCAACGGCTTCCGCGCGCAGTGGGAGGAGTACCTCCGCGACGTCCTCGCTGACCGGCCGCACCGCTACGACTTCCTCTCGGGGGCCCGCGGCGTGCAGCTCGCGACGCTCGGGCTCGAGTCGTCGGCGACGGGCCGCCGGCTCGAGGTGCCGGAGCTCGCGCCGTGACCCGCCTCGTCGTCCCCACCGAGTCGGGCGGCAGACGCGTGCTCGAGCTGGCGGGGCCGCGCGACTGGGTGCGCCCCGACGCCCCGATCACCTCGCGCGTCGCCTACGCGGCCGCGCACGTGGTTCCACGGGTGCTCGCCGACAGCACTCCCGGGACGCCGGCCGACGTCGACTGGGACGCCACGCTCGAGCTGCGCCGCGACCTGTGGTCGTGGGGCCTCGGCGTCGCCGAGGCGATGGACACGGCCCAGCGCGGCATGGGCCTGGACTGGGCGGCCACCCACGAGCTCGTCGAGCGCTCCGCCGCCGAGGCCCAGCGCGTCGGGGGCCGGATCGCCTCCGGCGCGGGCACCGACCACCTCGACCCGGCACGCGCCACCGCCGACCGCGACGGGCTCGCCGCCGTCGTCGGGGCGTACGCCGAGCAGGTCAAGGTCGTCGAGGCCGCCGGCAGCGGCGTCATCCTCATGGCCTCGCGGGCCCTGGCCCGCGCGGCCACCTCCCCCGAGGACTACCTCCGCGTCTACGAGGAGGCGCTCGACGCCGCGTCCGCGCCGGTCATCCTGCACTGGCTCGGTGAGATGTTCGACCCCGAGCTCGCCGGCTACTGGGGGAGCCGCGACCTCGACACCGCCACCGCCACGTTCCTGGACCTGCTGTCCCGCAACGCTGCCCGCGTCGACGGGGTCAAGGTGTCGCTCCTCGACGCCGACCACGAGCGACGCCTGCGCCGCTCACTGCCGGACGGGGTGCGGCTCTACACCGGCGACGACTTCAACTACCCCGAGCTGGTCTGCGACGACGAGGACGGCGTGCACTCCGACGCGTTGCTCGGCATCTTCGCGGCCATCGCGCCCGCGGCGTCCACCGCCCTGCAGGCGCTCGACCGCGGTGACGAGGCCACGGCCCGCGAGGTGCTCGAGTCGACGCGTGAGCTCGGGCGACACGTGTTCGCCGCCCCGACGCGCTTCTACAAGACCGGCATCGCCTTCCTCGCCTGGGTCAACGGCCGACAGCCCGGCTTCCAGATGGTCGGCGGCCTGTCGACGGGCCGGTCGGTGCTGCACCTCGTGCGGGCGCTCGAGCTGGCCGAGGAGGCCGGTCTCGTGGTCGATCCGGAGCTGGCGGCCCGGCGCGTCACGGCCTGGCTCGCCGCCAACGGGTGGGAGGCGCCGTGAGCCAGGCATCACCGACGGGCACGGCGCTGGACATGAAACTGTCTGCGGCGCAACGGCTCTCGCTCAACACGATGACGACGCAACGTCTCTCCTTCGACGAGGCCGTCGACCTCGCTCTTCGTCTGGACGTGCCCGCGCTCGGCCTGTGGCGCGACAAGGTCGAGGAGGCCGGGCTCGGGGCGGCGGCCCGTCGGCTGCGCGACACCGGCCTGCGCGCCTCGTCGCTGTGCCGGGGTGGGTTCTTCACCGCCGCGGACCCCGACGGCATCGCGGCCGCCGTGGAGGACAACCGGCGGGCGATCGACGAGGCGGCAGCGCTGGGGGCTCCCGAGCTCGTCGTCGTGGCCGGTGGCCTGCCCGAGGGCGACCTCGACCTGCGGGGCGCCCGCCAGCGCGTCGCCGAACGCATCGGTGATCTCGCCCCGTACGCGGCAGACCGCGGCGTCCGGCTCGCGCTCGAGCCGCTGCACCCGATGTTCGTCGCCGACCGGGCCGTCATCTCGACGCTCGAGCAGGCGCTCGACCTCGCCGCCGACCACGACCCGGCCGCCGTCGGCGTCGTCGTCGACACCTTCCACGTCTTCTGGGACCCGGCCGCGGAGGCCATGGTCGAGCGGGCCGGCCGCGAGGGCCGGATCAGCTCCTACCAGGTGTGCGACTTCAACCTCCCGATCCCCGAGGGGGCGCTGCTGTCGCGCGGCATGATGGGCGACGGCCACATCGACTTCGAGCGATGGACCCGAGCCGTGACGCGCGCCGGCTACGCCGGTGACGTCGAGGTCGAGATCTTCAACGCCGACATCTGGTCGCGCGACCCGGACGAGGTGCTCGCCCAGATGCGGCAGCGCTACGACGCGCTCGTGGCGCCGTGGCTCTGACGGTGTGGCCGTGAGGGGCGCCCGACCGCTGCGGGTGGTCGTCGCGCCCGACTCCTTCAAGGGCAGCGCGACCGCGCCGGAGGTCGCCTCGGCGCTGGCCCGCGGCTGGCGCCGGGCCCGACCCGACGACGTCGTCGTCGAGGTCCCGATGGCCGACGGCGGCGAGGGCACGCTCGACGCGGTCCTCGCCTCCGAGCGGGCCGTCGTGCGCGTGGAGTCGGTGCGCCTGCCCGGCGCCCGCGAGCACCGGGCCCGCTGGGCGACGGTCGGCGACCGGGCCGTCGTCGAGCTGGCCGAGTGCTGCGGCCTGCCCCTCGTCGGCACCGGCGACCCGGGCGGTGCCGACACCGACGTCCTGGGCCGGGTGCTCGCCGCCGCCCTGGAGGTCGGCGTGGCGGAGGTGACGCTCGCGGTCGGCGGCTCCGCGTCGACCGACGGCGGCAGCGGCGCCCTGCGCGCCCTCGGTCTGCGCGTCCTCGACGCGTCGGGCAGGGACGTCGGGCCCGGGGGCCTCGGGCTGGCCGCGGCCTCACGCGTCGACGTCGGAGCGCTGCGCCCGCCCCCGGCCCGCGGCGTCACCATCCTCTGCGACGTCACGGCACCGCTGCTCGGCCCGGCGGGTGCGGCCCACGTGTTCGGGC
>JAEWFB010000328.1 GCA_023389095.1 Actinomycetes bacterium | reverse complement strand
GCTCGGCCGCGCTCGCTGCCGTCGGCGGCCTCGCCGTCGCCCTCCCGTGGGGGCTGCTGCCCCTCGGGGCCCTGCTGCTGCTCATCGCGCTGGCGCCGCTGACACGCCCGGTCAGCGAGTGGGGTCGCCGCGCCTGAGCGGGCCGGACGCCCCCGCGCACCCTTCGACGAGCGCCTCCGGGCCCGACGCGTGACGATGTCCCCGACGCCCGAGCCCGGGCGTCGCAGGACTCACACTCACACCCCTGGAGCTCAGCACATGCGAAAGCCCACTCTCCGGCGCCGCGGCCTGGCCGCGGCTGCATCCCTCGCGGTCGTGGCAGCCGCAGCGGTCGGCGGCTCGGCCGCCGCCTCGACGAGCGCCGACGAGCCGACGTCGACGCCCGTCCCGATCAGCACCCCCGACGGCCAGCTCATGAGCTACGTCGTCAACGCCCGCGTCGCCAACCCCGGCCAGACGCGTCTCGTCGAGAAGGCCGTCGAGGCCGCGGGCGGCGTCGTCGTCCAGTCGTGGCCGCAGATCGGCGTCGTCGTCGCGCACTCGCGCAACGGCGCGTTCCGCACCGACGTCGTGGCCCGTGGCGGCAACGCCGTCGACTCGGTCGGCGCGACCCGCACCGTCGCCGTCACCGAGGGCACGCCCGAGGCCGCCGGGGCCTCGTGGGGCCGCGGCGCGTCCGACTGGAAGAAGGGCGCGAAGAAGGACTGGAACGGCGACGTCGAGTCCGACCCCAGCCCCGCCGCGACGACCGACCCCCGCGAGTCGGAGCAGTGGGACCTCCAGATGATCAAGGCCGACCAGGCCCACAGGATCACCGACGGCTCGCGCAACGTCCTCGTCGGCGTGCTCGACTCCGGCATCGACGCCGACCACCCCGACCTCGTCGCCAACCTCGACACCGCGAACTCGGTCAACTGCACCGACGCCGGCCGTCCGTCGACCACCGGCTGGGAGCCGACGACGAGCGACCACGGCACCCACGTCGCGGGCACCATCGCGGCCGCGCGCAACGGCGTCGGCATCGTCGGCGTCGCCCCGAACGTGCGCCTCGCGTCGGTCAAGGTCGTCAACGACGCCGGGTACATCTACCCCGAGTACGCGGTGTGCGGCTTCGTCGAGGCCGGGCTCAAGCACATGGACGTGACGAACAACAGCTACTACGTCGACCCGTTCGAGTTCTACTGCGAGGACCAGCCCGACCAGCACGCCGCCAAGGAGGCCGTGCGCCGCGCGGTCACGTGGTCGACGAAGCAGGGCGTCGTGCACGCGGCCGCGGCCGGCAACTCCTTCCGCGACCTCGCGGACAAGTCGTCGTTCCAGGACACGACGAGCCCCGACGACCAGCCGAAGTCCGGTCAGGTGGCCCGCACGCTCAACAGCGGCTGCGAGGACATCCCGACCGAGCTCGACGGCGTCGTCACCGTCAGCTCGATGCAGCGCTTCCCGGCGGGCACGATGGACAGCCGCCTGTCCTCGTTCAGCAACCGCGGCCTCGGCAAGATCGACGTCGCCGCACCCGGCTCCTCGATCCTGTCGACCGTCGTGGCGAACAACGGCTACGGCCTCAAGAGCGGCACGTCGATGGCCTCGCCGCACGTCGCCGGCGTCCTGGCGCTCATGAAGTCGGTGCACCCGACGTGGACCCCCGCGCAGATGATCGAGAAGCTGCGCCAGCAGGCCGACGACAAGGCCTGCGGCACGACGACGAGCGGTCCGGTCTGCACGGGACCGGTCGAGGACAACAGCTTCTTCGGTGAGGGTGTCGTCGACGCCCTCGACGCCGTCAGCTGAGCAGCCCCACCCCCTCTACGCATCGAGAAAGCGATCCGTCCGATCGGACGGATCGCTTTCTCGATGGAGGGTGGCGAGAGGCCCGAGCCGTGGGGGGCGGACGGATTGCTTTCTCGATGGTCAGGCGGGGGTGGGCCCGGAGGGGTGGGGGTGGCGGACGCCGCGGACGGTGCGCACGAGCAGGACGAGGGCGACGAGCTGGCTGACGGCGACGACGGCGACCAGCCAGGGCAGGGACCGCTCGTAGAGCCACCCGGAGACGAGTCCGCCGATGACGGCGAAGGCCCCCTGCACCCCGGCGAAGACGCCGTAGGCCGTGGCCCGTCGCGGCGCCTCGACCACCTCGGCGACGAGCGCCTTGACCGTCGAGTCCTGCACGCCGTAGGCCAGCCCCCACACGGCCACGCCGACGAGCGCGAGGGCGAGCGACCCGGTCAGCGCCAACGGCGGCACCAGCGCCACGAGCACCGGCACCACGTAGAGCACCGCCCCGCCGAACCGGTCGTAGGCGACGCCGACGCCGAGGGCCGCGAGCGCCTCGACACCCATCGCGCCGGCATAGACGACCGGGACCGCCGCGACGGGCACGAGACCGTCGACGGTGAGGTGGTAGCCGATGAGGCCGAACGTCACCAGGCCCGCCGTCGTCAGGCCGGCGGAGAGGGCATACCGGAAGAAGGAGTGCGGCAGCCCGGCCCCGACGGCGTCGGCGAACCAACCGCGCACGCCGCCGACGAGCCCGCGCCGCGCCGGATCGGGCTCGGCGACAGTGGAGCCCGCCGCAGCCGGATCCACGGGCAGGGGCGCGTCGGCGGGCACCTCCGACGGCTGGGGGTCGTAGACGGCGGGGTCGGGGACGCGGGAACGGATGACGACGAGCAGGAGCATCGCGACGATGCCCGGGACGGCGAGCACGAGCATGCCGGGCCAGATCGTGCCAGCCGCCGCCACGACCGCCGCGACGAGCAGCGGTCCCGCGAACGCGCCGATCTGGTCGAGCGCCTTGTGCACGCCGAAGCCGCGGCCGCGTCCGACCGCCGTCGCGACGTGGGCGAGCAGGGCCGACTTCGACGGGCTGCGCACCGCCTTGCCGGCCCGTTCGAGCAGGATGAGCACCGAGGCCAGCGCGAGCCCGGCCCCTCCGACGAACGGGGTGACGGCGAGCAGCGGCACGCACACGGCGGTCAGCCCGTAGCCGATGATCGTCAGCCCCCAGTAGCGCCCGGTGCGGTCGGCGAGCGGGCCGAAGACGAGCCGCAGCACGAGCGCCATGGCCTCGCCGGCGCCGGTGACGAGACCGACGACGACCGCCCCGGCCCCGAGCGAGGCGAGCAGCGGCCCGTACATCGAGCGCGCGCCCTCGTAGACCATGTCGGCGGCGAGGCTGACGAA
>JAEWFB010000306.1 GCA_023389095.1 Actinomycetes bacterium | reverse complement strand
CTCGGTGGGGGTGAAGCAGTCGTGCACCTCGAACCCGTCGACGTCCTCGAGCGTGACGCGCGCGCGGGTGAAGGCGTCGGCGACCGCGTCGCGCACGTGCGGCATGACGTACGGGTCGTCGGCGTCGTGCTCGAGCTTCTGGCGCAGCCCGAGGCCGACGGTGCGGTGGCCCCAGCCGAGCACGCGCGCCGCGGGACGGGCGTCCGGGTGGTCGCGCAGCCACGCGTCGGACACGAGGACGACGCCGGCGCCGCCGTCGGTGACCTGGCTGCAGTCGTAGCGACGCAGGCGGCCCTCGACGACGGGATTGCGGGTGTCGTCGGTGGCGACCGACGCGTCGGTGAGGTCGGGGACGTCCCAGGCGCGGGTCTGCGCGTTCGGGTTGCGACGGGCGGCCGTGAAGTTGAGGGCGGCGATGGCGCGCAGGTGCTCCTCGTCGAGGCCGTAGCGGCGGTCGTACTCGTCGGCGACGGCGCTGAACACGTGCGGCCACATGAACGTCGCGCCCTCGCCGTCGTGACCGACCCAGGCGGCCGCGGCGAGGTGGCGGGCCGCCTCGTCGCCGGGCACGGTCTTCTCGAGCTCGACGCCGACGACGAGCGCGCAGTCGTAGCGGCCGGACTCGAGGTCGGCCATCGCCGCGAGCACCGACGCCCCTCCCGACGCGCACGCGGCCTCGTGCCGCGTGGCGGGCCGGCCCCAGAGGTCGGGCTCGACGGTGGCAGGCATCGCGCCGAGGTGGCCCTGGCCGGTGAAGAGCTGGCCGAAGGCGTTGCCGACGTGGACGACCTCGACGTCGGCGGCACGGACCCGGGAGGCGGAGAGGGTTCCGCCGACGATCTCTGACGTGAGATCGGCGACGGACCTCCCCTCCCGGCTGAGGTTGCGCGCAAAGTCGCTCTGGTATCCGCCGAGCACCCACACATCCGTGCGCGTCATCGGTGCCTCCTTGCCCGGCCGGCCTCACGGCGTCGGGGCCGGGCTCGTCAGCGTCGCCAGGGCGACGTGCCTTGCCTCCCACGCCAGACCGTACTACAACTAGCAGAGTTACTCCACGGGTCGGCGTGCGGCAGGGGCCGCGTTCAGCGCAGAGGACGGGCCGGCCCGTGGGGTACTCCGGCGGCTCGGGGTGAGGAGGTGGCGTGGTGGCGAGAGGCCCCGGCACCGGCGGCGAGGGCGCGTTCGTCCTCGACTTCGTGCGGACGCCGCGGGGCCGCGCCAGCGCCCGCGGAGCGCTGCAGGGGCTCACGGCCACCGACCTCGTCGTCCACCTGCAGGACGCCCTGGTGCGCCGCACCGCGCTCGATCCCGGACGCGTCGAGGACGTCACCCTCGGCTGCGCGACCCAGACCGACGAGCAGGGGGCCAACCTCGCCCGCACCGCGAACCTCCTTGCGGGATGGGGTGACTCGGTCCCCGGAGCGACGATCAACCGGTTCTGTGCCAGCGGCATCGACGCGGTCGGCCAGACCGCCGCCCGCGTGCGCGCCGGCGACCTCTCGCTCGCCGTGGCCGGTGGCGTCGAGAGCGTGTCGCGGGTGCCGATGTTCTCCGACCGCGGCCCCCTCTACGCCGACCCGGCGGTCGTGCGCCGTGTCGGCTCGGTCCACATGGGCATCGCCGCCGACCTCAACGCGACGTTGGAGGGCTTCACCCGCGACGATCTCGACGCGTACGGGCTCGAGACCCAGACGAAGGCGGCCCGGGCCCGGGCGGACGGGGTGTTCGAGCGCTCCCTCGTGCCGGTCCCGGCCGACGACCACGGTCCGGGCCTCGACCACGACGAGCTGGTCCGGCCGGGCACGAGCACCGCCACGCTCGCAGCCCTGCCACCGGCGTTCGCGGGGCTGGGCGCCGAGGGGCAGGACGCCGTCGCGCTGGACGCGTACGGACGGGGGCCGGGCCGGCGGGCACCCCTCACGCGCATCGAGCACCTCCACACGGTCGGCACCTCCCCCGCCGTGGCGGACGCAGCGGCCCTGCTCCTGCTGGGGACGCGTCGCGCGGCCGAGGGTGTGGGCCTGGCACCCCGCGCGCGGGTGGTCGCGGCGGCCTCGGCGGCGGTCGACCCCGTCGTCATGCTCACCGCGGGACAGCGCGCCGTCGAGCAGCTGCTGGCTCGGAACGGGCTGCGCCCCGCCGACATCGACGTGTTCGAGTTCGCCGAGGCGTTCTCGGCCCTGTGCCTGCGCTTCCGGCGCGACCTCGGCGCCGGGCCCGACCGGATGAACCCCGACGGCGGCACCATGGCGATGGGGCACGCGTTCGGCGCCACCGGGGCGATCCTCGTCGGCGCGTGCGTCGAGGCGCTCGAACGGCGCCGCGGGCGCTACGGCGTCGCGGCGGTCAGCGGCGCGGCGGGACTCGGCACCGCGGTGCTGCTCGAACGCGTCGACCCCTGACCCCGGCGCGGCCGGGCGCCCCGGCTCACCCCTCGCCAGCGGCGACGGCGCTGCGGGACGCCGTCGCGTCGAACCGGGTCACGGACGCAGCACCTGCGTGACGCCGCTGCTGCACGCCTCGATCGCCGCGAGCACCTCCGGCCTGGTCGTGTTCTCGCCGAGGCGGTTCAGCTTGCCGCTGCCGTGGTAGTCGCTCGAGCCCGTGGCGACGAGCCCCAGACGGTCGGCGAGCGCAGTGGCCCGGGCGACCTCCTCGGGCCCGTGGTCGCGGTGGAAGACCTCGAGGCCGACGAGCCCAGCCTCGGTCATCCGCTCGAGCAGGTCGTCGGTCAGGCCGCCGGTGCGGGTGCGGGTGAACGGGTGCGCCACGACCGGCACCCCGCCCGCGGCCCGCACCAGCTCGACGGCCTGGACCGGGTCGGGCGACCAGTGCCCGACGTAGTACGGCGAGTCGTCGGTGAGCCACTCGCGGAACGCCTCGTCCCGGTGCGCGATGACACCGCCCGCGATGAGCGCGTCCGCGATGTGGGGACGTCCCGGCGTGGCGCCCGGCGCCACCTGGGCCAGCACCTGCTCGTAGGTCACGGGGATGCCGTCGGCGGCCATCCGGGCCACCATCCGCTGCAGGCGCGTCGCCCGGCTCTCGCGGGCTCGGGCCAGCGCGCCGATGAGATCGGGGTCGTGCGGGTCGGTGAGGTAGCCGAGCAGGTGGACCGACGCGTACCGCCACGTGCACGACACCTCGATGCCGCGCACGAGACCGACGCCGTGCTCCGCGGCCGCGGCTGCTGCCTCGTCCCAGCCGCCGACCGTGTCGTGGTCGGTGATGGCGAGCACGTCGATGCCGGCGGCGGAGGCGGACGCGAGCAGCTGCGACGGCGTCTCGGTGCCGTCGCTGACCGTCGAGTGGGCGTGGAGGTCGATGACCGGCGCCGCTCCCCTGACCGTGCTCACGGGCCCCAGCGTAGGGGCGAGACCGGGTTCTCGGTCGCTGCCGCCCCGCCCCGTGACCCGGTGTGTGCCCTCCGTGGCCCTCGACCCCGCAACACACCGAGCAGTTGCCAACTCGTTCTGGAATAACCCGAACGGTTTGGCAACTGCTCGGTGTGTTGCCGGTCCGTGGGCGTGGCCGGCAGTTCGGCGAGCACCCCGGCTGGGGGCATGGCAACCTTGCGCGGGGCCGACCCGTACACCGGGCATGGACGAGGACAGGGGCGCTCGGTGAGCCAGAGGGATGCGGCGCGCGACGCGGCGTTCACGCAGTTCATGGAACAGGCGGGGCCGTCGCTGCTGCGCACTGCGTGGCTGCTCACGGGCGATGCCCACGACGCGCAGGAGCTGACCCAGGCGGCGCTCGTCAAGACGTACGTGGCCTGGAGCCGCGTCCGTCACGGCGAGGGCCTGGCCTACGCACGCCGGGTGCTCGTCAACCACCGCACCGACCGGTGGCGCGCGACGCGCCTCGAGCGCACGACCGACGCGGTGCCCGAGCCGTCGCGACGTCCCGTGGACCCGATGCACCGCTCCGACGACCGCGACCTCGTCGTCCGGTTGCTCGCCACGCTGCCCGAGCAGCAGCGTCGGGTCGTCGTGCTGCGCTACTACACCGACCTGTCCGAGAAGGCGACAGCCGAGGCCCTCGGCATCTCCGTCGGCGCGGTCAAGAGCGCCGGATCACGTGGCCTCGCGACGTTGCGCGCAGGGCTGGCCGGCTCCACCGCCGCGCCGGACCCGAGCCCCGATGCCTCCGCTACCGAGAGGAGCGCCCTGTGACCACCACACCCGACGCCGACGTGCGGGCCGCCCTCGACGCAGCGGCGGGCGCCCCCGACCTGCGCCTCGACCCCGGGTTCGTGCTCGACCGAGGTCACCGTGTGGTGCGACATCGCCGTGTCGTGGGCGGCACCCTGGGAGCGGCCGTCGTCGCCGTCGTCGCCGTCGTCGCCGTCGTCGCCGTGCAGCTGGGCACCGGCCAGACGCGGGCGCTCCCGCCCGCCGGCGATCCGGGCCGGTCGCACTCCGCGGTCGGGAGCGGGAGCCTGCACGGCACGACGTTCAGCGACGGCATCAAGCAGGGGCCGGGTTTCGCGGTGGCGGTCGAGCCTGCGACAGGGGGCCGGGTCGTGGAGACGTGGACGGTCTCCGACGGCACCACCACGCTCAAGACCGTGACCCGCACCCGACCGGCAACGGCCGACGGTCAGGCCAGCTTCCTCATGCCGGAGCAGTCCGGGCAGAGCGGCGTCGTCTACGGCTACGCCCTGACGGGTAACGAGGGACCGGCCTCCGGCGTGGTCATGGCCGAGATCGCCTCCGCGCCGGAC
>JAEWFB010000298.1 GCA_023389095.1 Actinomycetes bacterium | reverse complement strand
CTGCCCAGGCCGTCGTCGTCCTCCCACTCGACGGTGACCGCGTCGCCGTCGAACCGCAGCCGGGGATGCTCGCCGGGCATGTCACCGGGGTGGAGGGCGTCGAGGTGGGCGGCCATGCGCTGCACCGCGAACCGAGGGAAGCGGCACAGCACCCCGGCGCGGGAGAGGGTGGTGTAGCCGGTGGCGACCATGGCGCGGTAGGCGCCGCCGCCGACCACGTCGCAGGTCACGGTCGCCGGGGTCCAGGTGGCAAGCGGCGGGGTGATGTCGCCGCGGCTGCGGACGATGCGGTAGCGGACGTCGCTCGCCGGGTCCGGGTGCAGCCCGAACCAGCGCATTCCGTGGCGGCGGGCGTAGCGGAGCAGGTCGAGCAGGTCCCGGCGGCCGTCGAGGTGTTCGGTGTGCAGGGGCAGGAATCCGTGTCCGTCGTCGGTAGGGATTGGGTTGCCGGTGGCGCCGGTGGCGGTGTGGGTCCAGGTTTCGGCGCGGACGCGGTGGTCGGCGCCGTCCGTGTCGTACCAGCGGGGGACGCCGTTGGATGACAACCAGTCACCGTCGATGTCGTGGGACCAGATGAGCGCGGCCTGGTCCGGGACGCCGGCCCGGTACTGCTGCCGGGTCCTACGGTGCGCGCCGGTGGAGGCGGAGTGTTCGGCGAGCGGCAGGACGTCGTCGACGCGGAACCACAGTCGATCGGACATGGCGGGGAAACCTCCTGATGTGTGGAAGAGGGAAAGGTCGGCCGCTTCGCTGGCCGGGCTTGCGAGGCGCCCCAGCCCGGGGCGCCGGGCGGTGCCCGCACGGGGCCGGCAGCGAGTCCACGCCACGCTGCTCCGGCCCGCGGGTACGACGACGCGTGGCCCGCAGAAGCGGGTCGGTCGTGGTCCCAGGCGGGCGTGGTTCAGGTGGCAATGGACGTGGCGTAGGGGCAGTGGCTGCATTGGTCGTGGCGGGGTGTGCGTCGCAGGGCTCGGGAAGCCTCAGGGGCGCGGCGGTAGAGCTTGCGTCTGCTGCCAGGAGCCGGCGCGGCGCGGGTGGAGTTGCGTGGAGCCGGTCGGGTCGCCGCCGATCCCCAGGGAAGAAGGGGATGGGCGGTGGTGCCCGACCGGTTCCGGTGCCGTGGTGCTACAGGGCGACGGCGAGCAGCCGCTGGTCGGTCTCGACGGTGTCGAGGTACCGCATCGCCTGCTCGAGGTAGGTCACCCGGTGAGTCAGGGCGTCGCTCGCGGGTGCGAGCTTGTGCCCGTCCGGCGTGAGCAGGGCGTCGCCGCACACGGCGGTGGTGGCGCTGTAGTGCTGGTAGGCCATCGGGCCTGCCTGGAACATCTCCAGCTCACCTGGGCTGAGGCGGGCGGCGCCGTAGCTGGCCGCGTTGTGCATCCGCATCGCGTTGACGCGGGGTTGCTGGTGGAAGTCCGCCTCGGCCCGCTCGCGCGGGTAGCGGGCGGGGTCCGCCAGGTGACGGGCCAGCAGGGTCGGCCACGGGGTGGCCGGCCGGGTGCCGTGCACGACCTGCTGCCACAGTTGATGGCGAATGCCGGCGCCGACGCCAGCGGCGTGGCGCATGGCGGCGAGGTCGAGCAGCTTGACCGGTCCGCCGGCGCAGTACACCGGACGTCCCTTGCGAGGTGCGACCAGGTCGCGCCGCTGCCACAGCCACATGTCCGGCATGGCCCAGAAGCGGGGCTGCAGGGTGCCGGACACGCCGAAGTGCCGGTCGAGCTGGGTGGCGGTCAGGGCCTGCGACGGCAGTCCGTCGGGCAGGCAGACGATCATGGTGTTGATCGTCGCGGTCTGCGCGACCACCGGGCTGGTGGGCGCCGTGGTGCTGGCGGTGGTGGCCGCAGGGGTGGGCTTGCGGCCCGGGCGGGGCGTCACCGTCGGCACGCGGGTGCCGAAGCGGCTCAGCGGAGTCGCGGCACCGTTGGTTGCGGTCATCTGGTGTTCCTCCTTCGGTTGGGCGCGTTGTTGGGCGCGCGGAAGCGGTCGGCCCACCGGGTACATGGGTCGACTCACGGGACGAACAGGGATGGGTGCAGCAGAGGGCTGCTGGTGGAGCGGGATGGTGCGGGTTCGTGCGGGTGGTGCGGTGCGACCTGGGGGTCGCCGCGCGGCGCGGGCGCCGACCGGCCGACAAGGGCGGGTGGGCAGAGCGCACCGTGAGGTGCGGCGGTGGTTCCCGAGGCGGGACCGGACCGGGTGGAGCGATATATGGGTGAAGGTGGTGCCGATGAAGGTAGCGGCCGGATCTGTCAGCGCCGGCCGCCGTCATGATCGTCAGTAGTGCCGTCGACCTGCACTGTCAGACGACCGCTCGATTCCGCGGGCGAGGGACGGCGGGACTGTGAGATCCGGTCGGTCTCACAGCCGCCCACGACGGTGGACGGCTCCCCTGCGCGTGCGGTGCAGGTGAATGTCAGGGCTCCGGGTCGGGGCCGCTGGGGTCGGTGTCGGGGAAGCGGTGCGGGTTGGTGGCCGGGTTGTCCGGGCCGTGGTCGCAGGGCAGTTCGTGCAGCCAGCGGCGCGGCCCGGGGTCGGTGGTCAGCGTCCAGGCAGGCCCGGCGGGGTGCTCGCCGTGAAGGCCGGTGGCCACGGGCATGGCGGTGGGCACCCCGGCGAGGGCGTCGAGGAGGTGCTGCTCGCGGCGGCGGCCGGGGACGCGCAGCAGCACCGGGTAGCGGGGCCCGTAGCGGGCGAGCTGCTCGTAGGCGCGCAGCTTCCGCAGCACGGTACCGAGGGGTTCGGTGCCATTGTCGTGTTCGAGCAAGAACCCGACGGTGCGCCCTCCGGCGTGCCAGATGCCGTGTCCGTCGGGCTGGACACCGGTGCCGCTGCCGGCGGCGTAGGAGGCGGCGGCGAAGGCGGCGGTGGTGTGCTGTTCGGACCACCACCGCGCCAGCCGGGCGCGCTCGTCGGTGCGGGCGTAGCCGAGCAGGTCGATGAACAGCTGGTTGGTGCCGAGCAGGTGGGGCAGGCGGCGGCTGCCGATGATGCGTTCGGTGCGGTCGATGCTGGTGCGTGGGGCGCGGACGCCGGCGTGGTTCGGGTCGTTGAACTGGGTGGGGTGGACCACGGTGCCGAGCGGGCCGAGGGTGTAGAGGTACTGGCCGCTGCCGGTGGTGACGTCGACGAACCGGCTGACCGCCTCCATCTGGTGCAACTGGGCGAGTCGGAGCCGGGCCGAGCGACGCGATGGGAACAGCGCCGTAGTGATCTGGTCGGTGGACAGCACGTAGTGCTCGGCGAGCCACCGCAACAGCTGATGATCACGGGCGGTCAACCGACGAAGCCGGTCAAGACGAGCACGACGAGACGACGAACGGGAACCAGGCGAAGAGGCGGAGGAAGAGGCAGAAGCCGAGCGGGAGACGGAGTTGTTGGTGGACACGGCGGATGCTCCAAGCGGAAGAGGAGTCCCTCCGAGGGAGGGTGTCTGAGTTCGGTGAGGTGGTCACCGGAGGCTGGACACGGCCGGTGAGCGGCACTGACAGACCCGGACGGCCGGATCTGTCAGTACGGTGTGGTGATCGGTGGTGAAGGGCTGGTGAAGCCCTTACGGAAGGGGCGACCGGGACTCGGTCGACCTCGGTCGACCGATCTGTCGATCTTGCGTCAACCGTCCTGCGGCGTTCAGGTGTTCGCCTTCGGAGCGCTCTTGCCACGGGACCGGCGGTTGTCGTCGGGTCGGGCCGAGAACCGGTCGACGAGGTCGTCGATCGCGCTGGTGTCCTGCGCCGGAACCGCCTGCGCCGCGGCCTGCCGGATCACCGTCGCCTCGCCCACGACCGGCTTCGGCGGCCGGGTCTTGAGGGTGAACGCCGGCGTCTGCCGCCCACCGACGACGAGGCGCCCGACAGCGGTGTAGGCGTCCAGGTGCGTCAGGTCGTGCTCGTCGAGCTCGGGCAGCGTGTGCCGGGCGAGCACACGGGCGTCCTCCGGCGCGACGGAGAAGTACAGCTTGTTGCGAGCGTTCGCCGACGCGGCTGCCAGTAGGTCCTTCGGGAACTGGGCCAGGTCCTGGTGCGCGAGGACCATCGACAGCCGGTACTTCCGCGCTTCCGCCAACATCGAGTCGAGACTGTTGGCGAGGGTCAGGAAGTTCTGACACTCGTCGATGATCAGCGTGGCGTCCCGGCGTCTGTCGGCGGGCACGCTGGCGCGGGCGGTGGCGGCCTGCCACACCTGCGCCAGCACGAGGGAGCCAAGGAGCTTGCTGGTGTCCTCGCCGAGCTGGCCTTTCGGGATTCTGACGAGGAGCGCACCGCCGTCGAGGACCTCGCCCATATCGAAGCTGGACCGGGGGTAGCGCATGGTGCGCTTGACGAAGTCCCGCAGCAGGAACGCCCGCAACCTCGCGAGGACGGGACCGATGACCTGGGAGCGCAGGGCCGGGTTGAGCTGGTCGTACCACTGCCAGAACCCGGACAGGCCGGCCGGGTCGTCCAGGCCGACGGTCATCGCGCTTCTGAACTGCGCGGAGTTGAGCAGGGGCGGAATGTGCTGGAGGGTGACGTTGGCGTGCCGCAGCAGGGTCAGGCAGGCCACCCGCATGACGTCGTCCATCCGCGGCCCCCACGCCTTCGCGAAGATGTTCCCGAAGATCGACACGAGGTTGTCGACGACCAGGTCCGGGTCGTCGCCGGACAGCGGGTTGAGGGTAGGCGGGTTGGGCTGGTCGGGGTCGAACAGCACCACCCGCCCGGCGACGCTGGCGGGGAGCCGGTCGAGGATGTCGAGGACCATGTCGCCGTGCGGGTCGATGACCACGGTGCCCCGGCCGGCTTTGATGTCCTCGACGGCCATGTTGACCAGCAGGGTCGTCTTCCCGGAGCCCGTCGATCCGACCACATGCAGGTGATACCTCGCATCCGCCACCGACAGGGCCACCGCATGCCCACCAACTTCGGCGTCACCCAGAACCTTCGTGCCTCGGCCGCCGGTCGGCACCGCCACCGGGGCGGGCATCGACTTCGCCCGCGCCCGATCCAGCCCCGGCACGGCCAGATCCCGCGGCAGCGCCGCGAGGACGGCCAGTTCGGGGGTGGAGGCCAGGAACCCTGCCCCGAGCCGCCGTATCGCCAGCACGGCCACCGGTCGCGCCATCCGCGCCCGGTGCGCGAGCCGGTTGCGGCCGGCGTACACGGCGAACGACGAGGCGACCGCGTCCGCGATACCGCGTAGCCTGGCCTGCGGCCGGGACCCACCACGGTGGTTGTTCTTCGCGACGGCGTAGCGGATACCGATCGTCCACAGCGGCTGGGCGGTCTTGTCGAGGATCGCCCGCACGTCCCGCTCCACCCCGGGATCCCGGCGGCCGGCCGGCTGGCCGCCGCTGCGGGTGGTGGTGCGGCCGGGAAGAAACGCCTCGATCAGCCACAGCAGCGGCGCGGCGGGATCGATGGCCGGTACGGCCGTCTTGCCGTCGCGGAGCCGGCCTGCGGCGCGGCGGGCGCGTGCGGCGCGGCGGGGGGTGGCGGGGCGGGCGAGGATCTGCACGCAGGCGTACTCGTCCGATTTGAGCTGCGACCCGGCGGACATCAGCGCCCGCAGCGGGTCGTTGTCGTGGTCGGTGTTGATCGGTAGCCACTCCGCGGCGGTCGGGAGCAGGTGGCCGCCGACGGCGGCCGGCATGTCGAGTGGGATCGGCCACGGGGCCTGGTCGTCGGTGGTGCAGGCGGCGCCGGGCCAGGCGGCCCGCACGGCGGCCTCGACCGCCCCGGCCGGCACTGTGCCGGGCACCCAGATCGAGATGAGGAGCTGCCGGCCGGTCCAGGTGTACTGCCACACCACGTGCGGACTGCCGTACAGCAGCCGGCGTCGGCGCGACGGGGTGAGCGTGCCGTGCAGGTTCGCCCACAGCGCGGCGGCGCTTTGCGGGTCGACCTCCGGTGGTGGGGCGACGGTGACGAGGCGGGCCCGGTCGGCGTGGCGGCGGTGCCGCCACCCGTCGACCAGGTTGCGCCCGGCCACAGAAGCGACGAGCAGGGCGGCGGCGACGCCGAGCAGCCACGGCCGGTCTACCACCCATTCGGTGGTGTGCAGAACCCAGCGCGTGGGCACGGTCGGCGGGAGGATGACACCGGCGCCCGGCCCGGAAGGACTGGGCGCCGGTACCGGCGACAGGGCACGCAGTGGTGTCACAGATCCTCCTCCGTGTCGTCGGCGTCGAGGTCGGCGAGGTCGGACGGCGTCGTGGTCGCGAGAAGATGCTCGGCCTGCGAGGAGATCGACTCGAACGCGGTCCGGTTCGTGCCGGAGATCAGCAGACCGTGCCCGACCCGGGCCGACAGCAGCATCCGCCGCTCTCCGGCGGTCAGGCCGAACGCGTCGGCGACCTGGTCGATGGCCTGCGGGGCCTGCTTGAGCAGCACCTGCGTGGCCGCATTCGCCACGACAGCGTGGCCGAGATCGGTGCCGAGCACGTCGGCGACGTCCTGGGTGATGACCGACAGGCCAGCGTTGCGCTTGCGGCCGGCCTTGCTCATCTTGAACAGGAACCGGGCGCCCTCGCCGTCGCGCATCAGCAGCCACGCCT